>JAUXST010000217.1 GCA_030679805.1 Reyranella sp.
CGGGTCGATGCGGTCGGGTTTCAGCGCGGGCTGGCGGCGGGGGGCGGTGGTCATGACGCTCTTCCTTCGTGCGGCCCACCCTTCGAGACGGCGCTGCGCGCCTCCTCAGGGTGAGGTGTCTTCGGTCGCAACAACAACGCCTCACCCTGAGGAGCGGCCCGCAGGGACGCGTCTCGAAGGGTGGGGATCACACGGGCTCTAAGCATCGGACTTGCGGACGATCAGGTTGCCGGCGCCGTCGGCTTCGAAGGTGTAGTGCGGTGGCACGACGGTGGTCGAATCCATCTGCAGGATGATGGCGGGGCCGGGCACGCGCTCGCCGACCGGCAGCAGTTCGCGGCGGTAGAAGCCGGTGGGATAGTCGGCGAGCTTGGGCCCGACGCGGAAGGTGCACATGCCGCTGCGCAGGAGCGCCGCTGCCACCGACTTCGCTGTGCCGGCCGCGGGCTTGGCGATCTTGGCCGCACTCGCGGCGCCGACCAGGCGCAGGTTCACGATCTCGATCGCTGAATCGGCGAAGTGATGGCCGTACTCGCGCTTGTGGATCTCGTGGAAAGCCGCGAAAGCCGTGGCGAGCGTCGTTTCGTCGAGCGTGCCGTCGGGGAAGGGCACGCGGAGCTCGTAGCCTTGGCCGACATAGCGCAGGTCGCCGCGGCGCTCGAAAGTAACCTTGGCAAGATCGACGCCGTCGGCGGTGAAGTGGCCAGCCAGTTCCTTGGCCATCGCCGCGAAGTCCGCGTTGATGCGCGCGAGGTCGGCGGCGCCTGAGACCTGGAACGAGGTGCGGATGGCGTCGTAGCGCAGGTCGCTGATCAGAAGTCCCACCGCCGAGGTGATGCCGGGATGCGGCGGCACGATCACCTCGGTGACGCCCAGCATTTCGGCCACTTCGGCGCCGTGCAGCGGGCCCGCGCCGCCGAACGCCACCAGCGTGTAGTTGCGTGGGTCGATGCCCTTCTGGACGGTGCGCGAACGGATGGCGTTGGCCATGTTGGCGTTGATCACGGTGACAACGCCTTCGGCCGCCTCGCGGTCGGAGAGGCCGAGTTCGCGCGCCAGCTCGCCGATGGCGCGCCGCGCGGCCACTTCA
>JAUXST010000527.1 GCA_030679805.1 Reyranella sp.
GTGACGGCGCGCCGTATCGCGAAGTGACTCATTGCCGTTCTCCTGCAGGTGAGAGTGCGTAGTCCGAATCGGCGCCAAGACCGTCGACGCAGGCGAGCTCGGTCAGCCGGCGAGCGACGCCGCGGCCCGACAGCACGGCGATCAGGTCGATGGTCTCGGCGATGAGAGCCCGCGGCACGGTGACGACGGCTTCCTGGATGAGCTGTTCTAAGCGCCGCATCGCACCGATGGCCGTGCCGGCGTGGATGGTGCCGATGCCGCCAGGATGACCAGTGCCCCAGGCTTTTAGGAGATCAAGGGCTTCGGCGCCGCGCACCTCACCGATCGGAATACGGTCGGGACGCAGCCGAAGCGACGAGCGCACCAGATCAGACAGCGACACCACGCCATCCTTCGTGCGCAACGCGACCAGGTTAGCGGCACGGCACTGCAGCTCGCGGGTATCCTCGATCAGCACCACTCGGTCGGAAGTCTTGGCGACTTCGGCAAGCAGCGCGTTGGCAAGTGTCGTCTTGCCGGTCGAGGTCCCACCGGCCACGAGAATGTTGCGGCGTTCGGCAACGGCCTGTCGGAGCACCTCGGCCTGACCAACCGTCATGACGCCCGCCGCGGCATAGTCCTCGAGGGTGAAGACGGCGACCGCCGGCTTGCGGATCGCGAAGGTGGGTGCGACGACGACGGGCGGCAGCAATCCCTCGAAGCGCTCTCCCGTCTCGGGCAGCTCCGCCGACACGCGCGGGCTGCCGGGATGGACCTCGGCGCCGACATGATGGGCGACGAGCCGCACGATGCGCTCGCCCTCGGCCGGCGCGAGACGCTCTTGGGTCTCGACCAAGCCGCTCGATAGCCGGTCGATCCAAAGCCGGCCGTCGGGGTTCAGCATGACCTCGACGACCGACGGATCCTCGAGCCACGCGGCGATCGCAGGACCCAAGGCGGTGCGCAGCATGCGCGCGCCGCGGGAGATCACCTCAGCCTGGAAGGAATGGACCGTCATCGTTACCCCGATTGCAGGACCGCCCGAGCAGCGGTCGTGGAATGGGGTCGATTAGAAAGAGCAGGATACGGGTCGGCGCAACAAGGTCGAAGGGGGCGTAGTGCTCTGGCGTGCAAAGGCAGGGGGACGGCGGTCCGGCCTCAGTCCCGATCACCTCGCTCGCCTGCTGCTTCATCTGCAGGTGCGATGTCCTTGGAGATTTCGTCGGCCAGGGTCGGGCCTTTGGCCAGGCGCCGTCCGAGCGCTTCGACATACCCCTCATAGCGTTCCCGGCCCTTGGCCTGTGCGGCGGGCTGCGCCGAATCCGGCAAAGGCGGAGTCGCCGTCAGCCAGAACCGCACGAACAGTGCAAGTGCCTCGTTCGAGATGGTCACGTGACGCTCCAGCCTCTCGACCTGTCGGATGAGCCGGTCCAGTCGGCGGCCGAGTGCCCCTTCCAACCTTTCGGAGCCGTCCGGCGACAGAAAGGATGTGAGGGCGGTTTCCACGATGAGCGCCTGCGGCACGCGCTTGCGCAGCGCGTAGTCGGCAAGCTTGATCGCCAGGTCGGGCGGCAAGCGGAACGTATGCTTGGTCCGCATCCGGCGGCTCAGAGGTCGATACCGTCGCCGGGATCCAATGCGGCCTGGCGGGCGAGACCTCG
>JAUXST010000245.1 GCA_030679805.1 Reyranella sp.
AGGGCGTGAAGTCCGGGCCGTTGATCGCGGCGGCGACGGCGAGCAGGCCGGGATGGCCATAGACGCGCAGCGCCGCCTCGGAAAACTGCAGCGACCCCAGGATCAGATAGACGACTTCCTTTGGCGCGCCCAGGGCGGCCTTCGGTTCGAACATTTTTACGGGATGGCGTCCGTTGGCGAGACTCGTGCCGCCGAAGGGATCGCCCAACGGCGCGGCCCAAAGGAGGTTCGGCCCCTCGCAATCGGCTCCCAGGGCCGGCCGGCCCTTGGCATCGAGCGGCGCGCCCTGCCCGACCGGCAGGCGACCCAGGATATCGTGCAGGTCGCGCTCGATGTCGGCCAGTTCGTCGGGCCCGAGGACGCTCTCGAAGATGTAGAAGCCGCAGCGCCAATAGGCTTCGAGGATTTCCGGATGAAGGCCGCCGTCGGCGGTGAAACGGATGGGCCCGCGGTTGCCGAGCGCCTGGGCGCGCTTCTCGCCCTCGCGCAGATAGGCCTGCATGGCCGCTTCTTCGGGGCCGTAGTCGACCGCGGTCGTTCCGTCCATGTCGCATCCTCCCGGGAATGCCTTGGCCGGGAGGATAGCGCCGCGCGCCGAAGGCTGGCTACTTCAGACCGACCGAGCCGGCTCGACCCGGAGCGGAGCCGTCATCCGTGCTGGCGCGAGCGGCGGGATCGGCTAGGCTGATCGGCAGTGACCGCGTTCCCAAGCTTGGTTGCTCCCGTCCTGGTCCCGTCGCTCTGGACACAGGCGCGACGGGACGCGCGGCCATGGTTCTCGGTGGGCACAGGGAGGCGTTGATGGCTCACGATGCCGGCCATCCGGATGCCCCGTCAGCGGTCCTGAGAATTGCTCGTGACCTCGCCCATGAACTCCAGCCAGGCCGCAGGGCCGTGGAGCGCGCCGGGCTCGACAGCTCGCTCGATCGCGACTGGGGCTTCGATAGCCTTTCGCGCGCCGAACTTCTGCTGCGCATCGAAAGGGCGTTCGCGACGCGACTGCCCGAGCGCCTGCTGGGAGAGGCGGAATCGCTGCGCGATCTGACCGACGCCCTTACCCACGCCGAAGCAGCGCCGTTGGCCTTTCCGCAGACGGAACAACGCGCGGTGGCTCCGGAACAGGCGGAGCCGGCACCGGACACGGCGACGACCCTGACCGAGGTTCTCGACTGGCATGTCGAGCGACGTGGCGATCGTGTCCACATCGTAATGCTCGAAGGCGACGGCAGAGAGAATTCCATCACCTACAAAGCCCTAAGGGAGCGGGCGCGGACCGTGGCGCTCGGCCTGCGCCAGCGGGGCCTGGAAC
>JAUXST010000247.1 GCA_030679805.1 Reyranella sp.
CATCGGCCGCGCCTGCGTGCTCGGCCTCGCCGCCGACGGCTTCAACGTCGCCATCAACGGATCGAGCGATCGTGCGGCCTGCGAGAAGGTCGCCAAGGAAGCCCGCAAGCTTGGCGCGAAGGCGCTGGTCGTCATGGGCGATGTCGGCAAGCCGGAGGAGTGCAAGCGGATCGCCGCCGCCGCGATCAAGGAATTCGGCGCCGTCGATGTGCTGGTGAACAACGCGGCCCTTCGTCCCAACAGACCGTTTCTGGAGATGAGCGAAGCCGAATGGCGACGCGTCATTTCGGTCGATCTCGACGCCGCTGTATGGCTTTCCCGCGCCTGCCTTCCCGGCATGGTGAAAAAGGGCTGGGGCCGCATCGTCAACTTCGCCGGCATGAACGCAATCCACGGGCACGCCGGCCGCGCGCCGGTGTCGGTTGCCAAGCACGGCGTGTGGGGCCTCACCAAGGCCCTGGCGATGGAATTCGGGCCGAAGGGAATTACGGCCAACACCATCTCGCCCGGCCCCATCGCGCCCGACGTCGAGGAAAAGAACGCCTCCGCTCAGGCGCGCCAGCAGACGGTGGCCAAGGTGCCGCTCGGCCGCATGGGCACGCCGATCGAGGTGGCCGCCGCGGCGCGCCTGCTGATCTCCGAGGGCGGCGCCTACATCAACGGCCAGATGATCCAGGTGAACGGCGGCGCCGACACCTAGTACCTCAGCACAGTGATTCTGACGGATTGAGATTCCGCCGGCGTAGTCCTCATCGTCTTCCAGACCGCGGGCCTCTGGCCCCCTCATGATCATGAGCGGGCCAGAGGCCCGCGATCCGTATGAGCATGAAAGGAGTGCTCTGGCACTATCACGGACTTCGACGCCCGGCCCGGCCCGATAAAATATCAAACAGTCGAAATCATTGCGCAGAGCTACTAGGCGCGTTTAGTCCAACTGGACGTTGGCGGCCTTGGCGATGCGGTGCCAACGCTCCGTATCCCGGGTGACGAAGCGGGCGAAGTCGGCGCGGCTTTCGGGTTCGACCTTGGCGCCCTGCTCCCGCCAGAGGCGCTTCACCCCTTCGTCGGCGAGCGCTTCCTGCACGGCGTCGTGCAGTCGGTCGAGGATGACGCCAGGCGTACGTGCCGGCGCGAACAGGCCGAACCAGGTGGTGATGCGGAAATCGGCGAGGCCCGCCTCGTGCGCCGTCGGCACATCGGGCAGCAACGCGTCGCGGCGACGGTTGGCGACGGCGAGTGCGCGCAGTTTCCCGGACTTGACGTAGCCCGCGACGGCGCTGACCAGGACGAAGGCAGCGGCGATCTGCCCGGCCAGCAGATCCTGCAGCATCGGCGCCCCGCCGCGATAAGGCACATGATTGAACTCTACGCCGGCACGTCCCTCGAAGAGGCCGATGGCAAGGTGTGTCACGGTGCCGAGGCCGGCCGACCCGATATCGATCGTGCCGGGCTTCCGCTTCGCCGCCGCGATGAAGTCGGCAAGGGACGCAACGTCGAGCCGCGCCGGATTGATCACCAGCACGTAAGGCACGCGGGCGAACGCGCTGATCGGCGCGAAGTCGCGGTCGAAGTCGAAGCCTGCCCTGGGGTAGATCGTGGGCGCATAGGTGAGACCGGTATCGCCCACCAGCACCGTGTAGCCGTCGGCCGCTGCGCGCGCCGCGATGGCCGTGCCCAGGGTGCCGCCGGCGCCGCTCCTGTTGTCGATCACCATCGTCTGGCCGAGCCGGTCGGCGACCTGAGCGGCGATCGGACGGGCGAACAGATCCGAACCGCCGCCGGCCGGAAACGGCACGATCCAGGCGACCGGTCGCTCCGGCCATTCGCCGGCGCGGGCGGCCACCCCCGTGCCTGTCGCCAACAACCCACCAAGTGCCGAACGCCTTGTCATCCCGATCATATGGTCGGTAGCTTAGCGACGGCGTCGGGCCGTCGCTACCGCATTGCCCGCCGATGAGGTAGGCTTTTCGCCGTCAGCCATGCCAGTGGCCGGACCAAGGAAGACAAAGTTTTCGGAGGCAACACTCAGGAGGCACCTCATGAGCCGTCACAAGGGCTTAACAGTCGCTGCCGTCGTGGCGGCAAGCGTGATTGCGTGGTCGGGTAACGCGTTCGCCCAGGCGAAGATCGTCGATGGGCCGGAAGTGAACTGGAAGCTCGGGGCATGGGGCAAGCCGCGCGCCGCCACCCAGAACATCGAGGTCCTCAAGAAGTTCATGGAGGAACGCACCGGAGGCAAGTTCAAGATCCAGATCGGCTACGGCAGCTTCGGCAATCCCAAGGAGTTGCTGGACTCGCTCAAGGTCGGCAGCCTCGAAATGACCAACATCTGCGCCTCCTACCATCCTGAGAAGCTACCGGCCTTCTCCGCGCTCGACCTGCCGTTCCTGCCGATCCCCGACCTCGATGTGCAGGAGAAGGTGCATCTCGCCTTCTACAAGCACCCGCTGATCGTCAAGGAGTTCGCGGCCTGGAACGCCATACCGTATCTGTCAGCGGTGTTGCCGACCAACGAGTTCGTCGGCCGCGGCAAAGCGCCCAAGAACATCGAGGATTTCAAGGGCATGCGTGTGCGGGCACTCGCCGGCATGGGCGAGGCGATGCGCAAGCTGGGCGCGGTGCCGACCTCGGTCGACGCCACCGAAGTCTATACCTCGCTCGAGCGTGGCACCGTCGATGCCGCCGCCTTCCCGACCACCTATGCCCACCAGTCGTACCGCACCTACGAGGTGGGCAAGTGGTATACGGAGAACATGAACCTGGGCAACGTTGCCTGCCCGACCCTGATCCATACCGAGCACTGGGCCAAGCTGCCGCAACAGTACAAGGACCTGCTGATCGAGGCGCAGCCGCTGGCGCACGCAGCGGTCAAGAAGGCCTATCGTGACGCCGACGAGAAGAATTTTCCGCTGTTCAAGAAGAAGCTGCAGTTCATCAAGTTCACGCCCGACGAACTTGCCGCCTTCCGCAAGGCCGGCGGCCAGCCGGTGTGGGACGAATGGGTCGCCAAGCGCGAGGCCCAGGGCATCCCGGGTCGCGAACTGCTGGACTTCCTGCTCAAGCAAGCCGCTTCGCCGAAATCCTGAGAACCGTCAGGCCGCCGCCTCGAGGATGAACGTCACGATCTCGGGGAAGGCGGTCAGGAAGCCGATGGTGATGATGTCGGCGAAGATGAACGGCCAGATGCCTCGGAAGATGTCGGCGACCGAGATGTCTGGCCGGACGCCGTTGACCACGAACACCACGAGGCCGACCGGCGGCGACAGCGTCGCGATGCCGTTCAGCTTGACCAGGATGATGCCGAACCAGATCGGGTCGTAGCCCAGTGCCTCGACCACCGGGAAAATCACGGGAAGCGTCAGCAGGAACATGCCGATGCCCTCCAGTATCGTGCCCAGGATCAGGTAGATGACGTAGATCGCCAGCAGGACGGCGAGCGGCGGCACGTCGAGTTTGGTGACCCAGCGCGCGATTTCCTCGGGCAATCCCGCAAAGCCCAGGAAACGCACGAAAATCAAGACGCCCCAGATCACGGTGAAGATGACAGCCGTGAGTCGTGCCGTCTCCAGCAACGCGCCCCGCAACTCGGGCCATTTCATGCCGTTCATCAACGCGATGACGAAGACGCAGAGGGCGCCCAGAGCACCCGCCTCGGTCGGCGTCGCCCAGCCGAACAGCATGCTGTAGAAGATAATGCCGATCACCAGCACGATCGGCGCCGTGCCCGGCAGTGATTTGATGCGCTGTGGCCAAGTATAGCCGCGAATCGGTTTGCCGAGTTCGGGATTGCGCCAGCACATGACGAGGATGATCAGGGTATAGACGAGGGCCGAGAAGAGTCCCGGCGCAAATCCCGCGACCAGCAGCTTGCCGATCGATTGCTCGGTGATGATGCCGTAGACGACGAGGAGCGCGCTGGGCGGGATCAGCGAATCGAGCGTGGCGCCGGCCGCGACCACGCCGGCCGCCAAGCGCTTGTTGTAGCCCGCCTTCAGCATCTCCGGGATAGCCACCTTGGCGAACACGGCGGCCGCCGCGGTATTGGCGCCCGACACCGCCGAGAAGCCGGCGACGGCGTAGACCGTCGCGATGGCGAGACCGCCCGGCAGCCAGCCGACCCAGCGCCGCGCCGCCTCAAAGGCTGCCTGGGTGATCCCGGCATAGTAGGCAAGATAGCCGATCAGAATGAACATCGGCAGGACGCTCAGCGTGTAGTTCACGACTGCCCCGTGCGGCACCACGCCGGCGGTGCGCAGGCCGGGACCGAAGCCGGTGAGCATGGCCAGTCCGAATGTGCCGATGATGGCGGTCGCATAGGCGATGCGCACGCCGAGGACACAAAGGAGGACCAACAGGCCGCTGCCGAGAATGCCGAGAGTGAGTGGCTCAATGCTCATGACCGCTTCTCCTCGCGCACTGTTTCTTCACGGCCCAGCGCCTCCTCGATCTCGTGCTGCGCCTGCACCTCGATGGTCTCGATCACCGGCACGGCGATCGGTTGCGCCTGCGGATATCGGATCAGGCGGATGTAGTCGAGCGCCTGTAGAGTCAGGCGCACCCACAAGACAGCGAGTACGGCGGGCACGAGAAGCTTGGTCGGCCAGATTGGCAGATTGATATCAATGGTCGAATCGCCGAGCTGCCAAGCGCGCAAGAAATTCAGATAGGTCGAATCGATCAGCACCGTGATGATGACAAGCGCCACCACGACGGCGAACAGCTCCATCGACCACATGAACCGCAGCGAGAAGCCGCGCAGCAGCAGATCCATGCGAATGTGGGCGCCAACCCTCTGAGCGTAGGAAACACCGAGGAAGGCGAACAACGCACTCGCCTGCTCCATGTAGTCGATGTAGCCGTTGATCGCGGTGTCGAAGACGGTACGTCCGATGACCTGGAAGACGCCCACGAACATCAGGAAGAAGATCGCGGCCGCGGCGATCAGGTTCATCCCGTCTTCCAGCCGCGACCAATAGCGGTGCGCGGCCGCCAAAGCGGCGGTTCCGTCTCCCTGCATGCCGTCCCTCCCATTACCGACGGCCGCCCGTATTCGGGTCGTTTCTTGCCGCTGACTTGAAGGGAGGCTAGCCTCCCCGCCCGCCCGGTTCAATCGATTGCATCCGGGTCGAGACGGCTTTCGATCGTTGCCATATCGTCACGGCGACGATGGCCCCGGCCACGCCAAGACCGCCGAACGTGATCGCCAGTGTGCCGAAGATCAGGCCGAACAGGACGGCCATCATGCCCTGCTCGACAGCAAGCACGGCCTTCGGCTCGGCACGGCCGTTCGCCAGACTCGCCGTCAGGCGATAGCGGCCAGGTTGATCGATCGTGAAAACGAGGATCGAAGTACCCTTGCGGTTGCCGATCGAATAGCTGCTGCTGCCGGAAGGTTCGGTGAGTTTTACGACGGCACCGGTCGCCTCGGCAGTGAGCCCGACGCGCAGACCTCCGACGGAATCGGAGGCATGGTATTGGCCATCCACGAAGCTCCTCTGCTCGTGATAGATGGTGTAGGTGCCAGGCTTATCGAGGGCGAGGACCGCGCTGCCGGGCACAACGACCCGCATCACCTGCGCGTCGACCGTCTCCAAACGCGGCATCACGTAGAGCACCGCACCGCCAAATCCCGCGAGCGCGATCAGGCCGGCGACGACGAACCAGAGCGGGCTGCGCATGTCAGGCCTCCTTTATGACGTCTCCCCTGTCGGCAGCTCGATCGAGCTCGCGTGCTCGCCGCCGCTGAAGATCGCAAGGCGCGGCGGCCGGCCGTGCGGCGTCTGCACGAAATGGTCGGCGTCTCCGCCCGCGATCGACAACCGCAAGCGGCTGCCCTTGGCGAAGCGCCAGGCCGTCGGCAGCAGGGCGAAGCGCAGGAGCTGGGGCTCGCCGATCGGCATGGGCCTCGCATCCTTGCGGGCGAAGGTGCGCCATGGCCAGGTGGTACGATAGTTGCGCGGGCACGGCGCTTCGGCGCGATGGATGGCGCGCAGCACGCCTTCCGTGACGTAGCGCGAGGTGCCGTCGGCCTCGACTTCGGAGAGGTAGACGAAGACCCCGGCGTCGGGCTCGCTCGAGGCGAGCCACAGCGACACCACGGGGTGGCCCGCGATCTCCAGCGCGCTGTCGAGCGGCGAAGTCGTGAAGGAGAGAAGCGCGCGTTCGCGCTCGGTCCAGTCGGCGTAATAGGAGGTGGCGTCGATGCCGGCGATACGCTCGTAGCGCGTCTGCGTGCCCGAGCCGAGAGTGAAATCGACCTGAAGGGCCTCCGATGCGCCGTCGTTCGGCCGCGCGGGCGCGAGGGTGCGGCCGGGCGCGACGTAAAGCTGCCGCTTCGCAGCGACTGGTGGCCAGCTCCTGGCGGCGCGCCACTCCTCGGCATGGACGGTGAAATAATGGATCGGGTCTTCATGCTCGAGGCCGGTCTCGCGGTCGGCGAGATGGCGATCGAAGAAACGCAGCACCTCGCCCAGCACCGGCAGTTCCGGCTCGGGCCGCGCGCGCCACGGCGAGGCATTGACCCGCGCACCATGATCCCACGGCCCCAGCAGCACGCGCCGCTCGGCGTTGGGCAGCGTCAGGAAGCGCGACAGCGTGCCGTTGGCATAGCCCGCGCCATCCATCCATCCCGAGATGGCGTAGACGGCGACGTCCTTGGGTATCTCGTCAAGATAGTTGTAGGGACTGAACGAGGCGCTGGTGAATCCAGGATCGTAGGGCAACGCATCGTCGCGGAATTTGAACTCGGTGATGAAGTCGGGCATGCGGAAATTCGCGAGATGGCCTTTGACCGCCTCCTTCACCAGTGCGCCGTCCGCGTCGTCGTCCACCGGCATCGGCCCGAGCAGGGAGGGATTGGCGAAGTAGCTGAACTGCCCGCGCAGCTCGCGCCTGTCGTGATCGAGCGCCAGCATCAGCTCGTCGTAGACCAGCGCCAGGCGCTTGATGAGCATGCCGCCGGGATAATAGTTGTCGGTCCAGGTGTCCCAGACCGCGAACAGGGGCGCGATCGCCTTCACCGCCTTGTGGCCGGTGCTGGCGAGGAAGTCGCAGGCTGCGCCGAGGTAGGAGATGCCGGTGGCGCCGATGGCGCCGTCGCTCCACGGCTGGGCCACGATCCAGTCGGCGATGGCGCGATAGTCGTCGCGCTCGCGCGGCGAGCGGAATGAATCGCGAGTACCGAAGCTGGCACCGGTGCCGCGCGCATCGACCACGACCAGGGCGTAGCCGCGCGGCACGAACATGTCGCGGTAGCGATAGGTGTTGGGCGACGGCTCGACGCCGGTCGTTCCGGGCGCCAGCTCGAAGCGGCGGATATAAGGCGTGAGGATCAGCACGGTCGGCCAGCGCTTCGACGCATCGCCGCCACCTTCGATCTTCGGAAGGATCACGTCCACGGCGAGCCGGCAGCCGTCCGCCATCGTCACATAGGTCGATGCAGGCGCGCCCACGGCGAATTCCGCCGGCCGTCCGGCGAGGTAGCGGCTCGGCGGCACCTTCCAGGCCGAACCGAGGTCGTCACGATCCGGCATGAGCTAACCTTCTGCGAACAGTTACGCGAAAGCAGGCCGACCCTCCTCCGCGTAAGCGGAAGAGGGTCGCCGATCATCACATGTTGAGCTGGCTGACGAACTTGGTGTTGAGATAGGCCTCGAGCGCCTCGAGGCCGCCTTCGGAACCGTAGCCCGAGTCCTTCATGCCGCCGAACGGCACTTCCGGCAGCGCGAGCCCGTGATGGTTGATCGACACCATGCCGCTTTCGAAGGCGGCGCCGACCGCGGCCGCGGTCTTGGTGTTCTTGGTGTAGGCGTAGGCGGCCAGGCCCCAGGCGAGGCGGTTGGCTTCCTTCATCACGCCGTCGAAGTCCTTGAACGGGGTGATCGGCGCCAGCGGGCCGAACGGCTCCTCGTTCATGATCTTCGAATCGGGCGAGACGTTGGTGAGCACCGTAGGCTCGTAGAAATAGCCCTTGTTGCCCAGGCGCTTGCCGCCGGTCTGGACCTTGGCGCCCTTGGCGATGGCGTCGTTCATGAAGATGTCCATGGCATGCAGGCGGCGTTCGGCGACTAGCGGGCCCATCTTGGTCTCGGGGTCGAGGCCGTTGCCGACCTTCATGTTCCTGGCGAAGGCGGTGAAGCGCTCGACGAACTCGGGGTAGACCTTCTCGTGGACCAGGAAGCGCGTCGGCGCGACACAGACCTGGCCGGCGTTCCTGAACTTGTTGGCGCCCAGCACGTTCACCGCCTGCTCGAGGTCGGCGTCCTCGAACACGATGGCCGGCGCATGGCCACCCAGCTCCATGGTGACGCGCTTCATGTGCGCGCCGGCCAGCGCCGCGAGCTGCTTGCCGACCGGCGTCGAGCCGGTGAACGTCACTTTCTTGATGATCGGATGCGGGATCAGATAGGCGCTGATCTCCGACGGCACGCCGTAGACGAGCTGGATGACGCCGGCCGGCACGCCGGCATCGACGAACGCCTTGATGAGCTGGGCGCACGAGGCCGGCGCGTCCTCCGGTCCCTTGATGATGATCGAGCAGCCGGTGGCGAGCGCCGCCGAGGCCTTGCGCACGACCTGGTTGATCGGGAAGTTCCACGGCGTGAAGGCCGCGACCGGGCCGACCGGCTCCTTCAGCACGAGCTGATAGACGTTCTCGGCGCGCGCCGGCACGACGCGGCCGTAGGTGCGGCGGCCTTCCTCGGCCATCCAGTCGATGATGTCGGCGGCGAGATTGGTCTCGACCTTGGCCTCGTAGAGCGGCTTGCCCTGCTCCATGGTCATGATGGTGGCGATCTCGTCGAGGCGCTGGCGCATCAGGTCGGCGGCCTTGCGCATGATCTTGTAGCGCTCGTAGGCCGAGACCTTCTTCCAGATATTGAAGCCCTTGTCGGCGGCGGCGAGCGCGCGGTCGAGGTCGGCGGTCTCGGCGTGGGCGACGTGGCCGATCACTTCCTCGGTCGCCGGATTGACGATGGGAATCGTGCGGCCCTTGGCCCCCTTGGTCCAGGCACCGTCGATCATCAGGGAGACGTCGTTATAGGCAGTCATCATTTCCTCCGGTTCTCAGGATCCGCGATAGGTCGAATAGCTCCAGGGCGTGCAGAGCAGCGGCACGTGATAATGCCCCTCCGGCTCGGCGATCGAAAAGCGCAAAGGCACGATATCGAGAAACGGCGGATCGCCCTGCTCGATACCCCTGCTGCGAAAATGGTCACCCACGGCAAAGCGCAATTCGTAGCGGCCGATCGGGAGCGGGCGATCGCCGATCAGCGGCCGGTCGGTGCGGCCGTCGGAATTGGTGATCGCCGTGGCGATGAGATGGGCGGCATCGCCCGCAAACTCGTGGAGTTCGACCGCGACGCCCGCCGCCGGCCGGCCAATGTGGGTGTCGAGCACATGGGTGCTGAGCCGGCCATTCACCTGGGGCATGCCCTCGCCCGTCACCTTGGCGGCGATGCGCAGCCGCGTGATGTAGAAGATTTCCAGCAAGGCGGCGGCGAACTCGGTGGCAGCGTCATGCCCGAGCCGGCGCTCGAACTGCGCCAGGATCGAATCGCGGGTGTGGCGCCGCACGCAGACGATGAAGGGAAAGCCGAACTTCGCCGTGTAGGCATCGTTCAGCCTGTGGAAGCGCGCGAAGTCGGCCTCGCTCATTGAATCGAGGCCGACACTCGACTGCTCGCTCTTCGAATCGTCGGTCATCGCATCGGCCCGGGCCGCCTTGCCGGCGAGATCGGGATGGCCGCGCAGGAACTCGAGCTGGCGCTCGCGCGGCGCCGCCCGGACCGCCCCAATCATTGCATCGTGCAGCGCCGTCACGCTCGAAAACGGACGCTTGGCCCATGCCGCTTCGGCCACCCAGGGCGCCAGTTCGAAGGTCTCGCCGACCGCCCCGGAAAAGGCCGGGAGCGTCATCTGATTGAGGTCGGCCAGCATAGCAGTCATGCTGGCCGACCTAGCAC
>JAUXST010000252.1 GCA_030679805.1 Reyranella sp.
CGAGCACTTCAAACCGGGCATCGAGGAGATCGCTGCCGTCCTGCCGCCCGGACTCGCGCGGCGCCTGATCGCCTGGGCCGAACGGACGGGCCGGCTGGGCAAGGTCTATTTCTCGATGCACGTGCGCACGACGACCGTGTGGGGGTTCGCCCGACTGCGGTTTCTGGCGTCGCTGCGCTGGTGGCGACCGCGCACCTTCCGCTTCGTCGAGGAGCAGACCGAGATCGAGCGTTGGCTCACTTCGATCCGCAGTGCCGCGCCCTTGAGCATCGATTTGGCGCGCGAGATCGCGGAATCGGCACGCTTGATCAAGGGTTATGGCGACACTTATAAGCGCGGGCTGCAGAACTACCATCGTATCGCCCGCGAGGTGATCGCCCCCGCGCTGGCCGGCCGCATGACCCCACGTGCCGCGGCCGACGCCGTCGCCAATGCCCGCGTGGCGGCGCTGGCCGATCCCGAAGGTGAATCGCTGTCGAAGACTCTGGCGGCCATCGCCTTGTCGGCCACCCTGCGTCATGCCGCTGAATAGCCGACACGAAGTCACCGTCGAGTGGGGCGACTGCGATCCCGCCGGCATCGTCTACTATCCCGCCTACTTCCGCTGGTTCGACCAGGCGACCTACCGATTGTTCCTCGCTGCCGGCCTCAAGCGTGACGACATCAGCAGCGGACAGTGGAAGGAGGGCACGCCGCTGGTCCATGCGGAATGTTCGTTCCGGCGAGCCTCGCAGACCGGTGAGAAGCTGGTCGTCGAAAGCCACGTGGTGAAGTTTGGGAGGAGTTCCTTCACCATCAGCCACGTCTTCCGTGACGCAACGGGCCAGGTCGCCGCTGAAGGCACCGAAACACGCATCTGGGCACGCAAGGACGGTGATGCCCGCTCGCTGAAGGCAATCACTATCCCCGAAGACGTGCGTCGGCGTCTCGGCGGCCCCTAGCGTCGAACCATGCAGGCACTGCCAGCATTCGCTCACGTGGATGTGATGCGCAGGTTCAGCAGGAATATGCTATGAATTTTGGTAGGTCGGCGCTTGGACTGCGCCGGCCTTTTTCATTTCCGGCACGACCTCCCGCGGCACGCCCGCGGGTCGCGCAATGCGCTTGGTGCAGCCGCCACGGGTCCTGACCCGTGGACAGTCTCAAGAACAACCCCGTCCCAACCACACGCCTAATAACGACGTGGGAACAGACACTTAATGACGCCTGGGAAACAGGCGCGCCGGGGTTCGTGCAAAAGAAGAATCCGGGACTCGCGTAAAAGCCAATAGAATCAGGCTTATCCCGGAATCCCGGACAGGGTCTCGGACAACACGCGTTACATTCGAGTGTCCGCAATGATCGGGCGAAAAGCCCGCCGCTATTGGCTTTCCGGCGTGCGGAGAGTCGAAATCGCGGGGGTGGTTTTGGGTGGGGATTTCTCTAAGCCGCCGCCTTCAGGATATCCGCCATCTTCTCGCCCACCATGATCGACGGTGCGTTGGTGTTGCCCGAGGGCATGGTGGGGAAGATCGAGGCGTCGGCCACGCGCAGGCCCTCGATGCCGTGTACCTTGAGCTTGTCGTCGACCACGGTGTTCTGCCCTGCCGGTCCCATGCGGCAGGTGCCGATGGGATGATACGCCGTCTGCGAGTTGTTGCGGATCCAGGTCAGGATCTCCTCGTCGCTCTTCACCGACGGACCGGGCGAGAATTCATCGTCCCGGTAGGCATCCATCGGCGCCGCGTCGACGATCTTCCGCATCATACGGAAGCCGGCCACCATGGCGTCCTGGTCGATCCTGTCGGTCAGGAAGTTGAAGCGGATCGCAGGCTGCGCCTTCGGATCGGCCGAGCGGATGTGGATCGAGCCCAGGCTTTCGGGACGAAGCTGGTAGCAGGCGATCGTCATCGACGGGAAATCCTGCAGCTTGCGGGTCTTCGGGTCCTTGATCGAATAGGGCACGAGATGCATCTGCACGTCGGGCGTCGCCAGTTCCGGTCGCGTCTTGAGGAAGGCAAGGAGTGGCGCCGAGGGCAGGCTCATGAAGCCGCCGCCGGTCGCCAGGTACTTCATCATTTGCGTCACGGCGCCCAGGCCGCGCGCCATGTGGTTGTAGGAGACGTTGGCCACCTTCAGGCGCCAGATGATGCGGGCGTTGATGTGGTCGCGGAAATTCTCGCCCACGGCCTTCAACTCGTGCTTCACCTCGATGCCGTGCTGCTTCAGGAGCTCGGGCTGGCCGATGCCGGAGAGTTCGAGGATCTGCGGCGAGGCGACGCCGCCCGCCGACAGGATGGTCTCGCGGCCCTTGGCCTGAACGACCTTGCCGTCCTTCTCATATTCCACACCGACGCAGCGCTTTCCATCCAGCAGCACGCGCAGCGTCATCGCGTTGGTGACGACATGCAGGTTGGACCGCTTCATTGCCGGCTCGATGTAGCAATGAGCCACGCTCATGCGCCGGCCCTTGTAGATCGAGGTCTGCGTCTTCACGACGCCTTCCTGGTCCTCGCTGTTATAGTCGGGGTTGAGCTTGAAGCCGGCAGCCTTGGAGGCGGCGAACAGCGCGTCGTAGAGCGGGTTCTGGTCGGGCACGGTCGAGACTTTTAGCGGCCCGCCGGTGCCGCGGCCGTTGGAGCCGTCGCCGTCGACGAAATTCTCCATGCGGGTGAAGAGCGGCGCCACCTCGCGCCAACTCCAGCCGCGATTGCCCATCTGCGCCCAGGTGTCGAAATCGAGCGGCTGGCCGCGGACCCAGACCAGGCCGTTGATCGAGCTGGAGCCACCCAGCAGTTTTCCGCGCGGCACGGGAATGACGCGGTTGGCCGTGCCGGGTTCGGGTTCGGACTGGTAGAGCCAGTTCGCCGCCGGATTGTCGATCAGGAGACCGAAGCTGAGCGGCATGCGCGAGTAGGGGTGGCTGGCGGCGCCTGCCTCCAGCAGCAGGACCTTGGTCGCCGGATTCTCCGTGAGCCGGGCCGCGAGCGTGCCACCCGCCGAGCCTGCCCCCACGATGATATAGTCGTATTGGTCCATGCTGATCCTCCCCCGACGGCGGCGAGTATCCGCGATCTGCCGCCTCGACGACAAGGCCCGGCCGTTGGACGTGGGCGGCAGCGCTCGCTAGGAACAGCGGAATTCGGCGCAGGGCGGGGGGGGGGGGCAGCGATGATCGACACCGAAAAAGGCAGGGCGGATGTATCGCGGTTCGCGATCGATCTGGCCATCCGCATTGCGCTGCTCGCCGGCGTGGTCTTCGGCGCGCTGCAGCTTCTGCGCCCGATCGCACCCATGCTGTTGTGGGCGGTGATCCTGGCCGTCGCGGTCTATCCGCTGTTCGCGATGCTGCGCCGACGCCTGGGCTTGCGCAGGTGGTTGGCCGCGACGCTGCTGTCGGCGTTCCTGCTGGTGTTGCTGGTGACGCCGGTGATCATGCTGGCTGGATCCGCCATCGACACGCTGGAAGGCTACGCGCGCGATCTGATGCGGGGTGAGCATATCCTCCCGCAGCCACCGGAGACGATCCAGAGCTGGCCGGTCATCGGGCAGCGGCTCCACGAATTCTGGCTCAATGCCGCGAACGACATGCGCGCCGTGCTGAAGGCCCATGTCGGCCAGCTCGCCTCGGTGGGGCGCTGGATCGGCGGCATCGCCGCGGGTCTTGCGCTCGAGATTCTCCAGTTCGCGACCGCCATCATCATTGCCGGCGCAATGCTCGCCTATTCCGAACACCTGACCGCCACCGCCCGCGACCTGGCCGGCCGCGTCGCGGACGCCAGGGGAAGGCACTTCCTGGAGATCGCCGGATCGACCATCCGCAATGTGTCGCAGGGGGTGATCGGCATTGCCGTCCTGCAATCCGCCCTGCTGGGCATTGGCATGCTGGTGGTCGGCGTCCCCTTCGCCGGCGCCATCACTTTCGTGGCGCTCGTGTTGGCAATCGTGCAGGTCGGGCCCGGAATCGTGATGCTGCCGGTCCTCATCTGGGCGTGGATGTCATTGCCCCTGGGCATAGCCGCGATCTACACCGCCTACACGATCCCGCTGCTGCTGGTGGACAACGTCCTGCGCCCCATCGTCATGGCGCGCGGCCTGCAGACGCCGATGGTGGTCATCCTGGCCGGCGTGATCTGCGGCACCTTGGCCGGTGGCCTGATCGGCCTGTTCGTGGGGCCCGTGGTCCTGGCGGTGTTCTACGATCTCGTCGTCGCCTGGATCGTGGCGGGGCGGAAGACGGACGACAAGGCATAGCCGCAACGAGAACCCCGCCCGCTTGCGGCGGACGGGGTTCGCTCGGGACATTGTCCCCTCCCTGTTTCAGGAAGTTCGGGGAACGACTCGGCCACGGAATTGCGGTGCCGCGTCACCCTCTTTGATCCGGTGGAGTCATAGGCGATACCTACCCTCCTGCTGGGACGAACCGTAGGAGCTGATGCGGTGGACAATCAAGACAGGGGAACTGACCTACTTCTTCTTCGGCCGGATCGCGTCCCATTGTTCATCTGTCCAGTCGAGCATGGCCGAGGTGTTGGCGCCGCCGCCGCCCGACTGCAGCATCTTGCCACCGTCGATCACGATGGCATCGCCGTTGATGTAGGCGGCTCCGTCGCTCACCAGGAAGGCCGCGAGGTTGGCGAGTTCGATGTGCTCGCCGACGCGGCGCATCGGGATCGCCTTGATCATCTCCTCCTGGCCGCCGCGCTCTTTGGGCATCAGCCGGCTCCACGCGCCTTCGGTGGGGAAGGGCCCGGGCACGATCGCACAGGTACGGATGCCCTTAGGGCCCCATTCGACGGCCAGGCTCTTGGTCATGGCGAGTACGCCTGCCTTGGCCATTGCTGAGGGCACCGTGAACGGCGCGCCGGTGAGCGAGGAGACGGTGAGGATCGACATCACCACCTTGTTGCGCTGGCCGGCGTCGATCCAGCGCCGGCCGGCGGCCACTGTGCAATAGGCCGACCCGTGCAGCACGATGCCCAGGACAGCGTCGATGGCGCGCGAGGACATCTTGTGGGTCTGCGCCAGGATCTGGCCGGCGGCGTTGTTCACCAGGATATCGAGGGGCCGCTTTTCCCAGATCTTGTCCATCATGGCCTCGACGGCATCAGACACGCGCACGTCACAGCCCACGGTTTCGATCTCGCCGCCGGTCTCCTTGGCCAAATCCTCGGCGGTCTGCTTCAGCACGTCCTCGCGCCGGCCGCAGATCACGACATTGGCGCCGAGTTCGAGATAGCGATGTGCCATCGAGCGGCCAAGGCCGGTGCCGCCGCCCGTCACCAGGATGCGCTTGCCTTTCAGCAGGTCGGGTTGAAACATCGTCGCCTCCTCAGGCCTTCTTGATCTCGGTGAGCGCGATGCCGGTGGCGACCAGCCTGTCGATCTCGGCGGCCGAATAGCCGGCCTCGGCCAGAACCGCCTTGGTGTCGGAGCCGAATTTCTTGGGCTTGCTGCGCACACCGGCCGGTGTCCGCGACAGTTTCACGGGATTGCCGACGTTCCTATAGCCGTCCTTCTCCCACACCATGCCGCGATGCTTGGTGTGCGGATGCTCCATCACGTCGGGCACTTCGAGCACCGCACCCGAGGGCACACCGCCCTTCATCAGCTCGATCGAGAAGCTGTCGGCGTCGCGATCCTTGAGCAACTCGCGCAGCTCGGCCTCGAGCTCGAGGCGATGTGCCACCCGGTCTTTGTTGGTCTTGAAGCGCGGATCCTGGGCCAGCTCGGGCTTGCCCAGCATCTGCGCAAGCTTGCGGAACTGGCCGTCATTACCGGCGGCGATTGCGATGTTGCGGCCCTTGGTCGGGAAGTTCGAGTAGGGCACCAGGCTGCCGTGGCTGTTGCCCACGAGCTTGGGCTTCTGCCCCGCCGTGAAGTAGTTCGGCGCATGCGGCTGGTGGAGCGCGATGGCGCTGTCATAGAGCGTGGCGTCGATGAACTGGCCCTTGCCGGAGCGGTTGCGCTCGTAGAGCGCCATCAGGATGCCGATGCAGGCATTCATGCCGGTCGAGAGATCGACCACCGGCACGCCGACTCGCACCGGGCCACTTTCGGCCGAACCGTTCACCGAGACTAGCCCGGCCGAAGCCTGCACCATGGCGTCGTAGCCCGGGAAGCCGCCCAGCGGGCCGTCTTCGCCGAAGCCCGAGACGCGGGCATGGACGAGGCGCGGGAACTTCTTCGCCAGCGTGTCGGCATAGCCGATGCCCCATTTCTCCATCGTGCCGGTCTTGAAATTGTCGATCAGGACATCGGCCTCGGCGAGCAGCTTCAGCAGCACCTCGCGGCCCTCGGGCTTGGAAAGGTCGAGCGCGATCGTGCGCTTGTTGCGGTTGATGCCGGCGAAGTAGGCCGAGATGCCTTCCTTGTCGAACGGAGGACCCCAGGTACGCGTCTCGTCGCCCTGCGGTGGCTCGACCTTGATCACCTCGGCACCGTGGTCAGCCAGCATCTGCCCGCAGTAGGGACCGCCCAGCACACGCGACAGGTCGATGACTTTTAGGCCTTCCAAGGCGCCGGGCATTTGGTTCCACTCCTCGAACTCAATGAGAGGCGGCGGTTATAGACCATGGGGCACCGGCCCGGTACCGTCCGGCCATGATTGAACGCACATTCGATATCCCCACGCCCGACGGCGCCATGAACACTTTTAGCGTCCGGCCCGACGACGGCGGGCCGCTGCCTGTCGTCCTGATGCTGATGGATGCGCCCGGCGTTCGTGAGGGACTGCGGGAGATCTGCCGGCGCATTTCGCAGTCCGGCTATTACGTGCTGCTGCCCAACCTCTACTACCGCACCATCCGTGACTTCGTTTGCGGGCCGACACGGGATCATCCCGACGCGGAAGCAAACCGGACGAGGATGTTCGGCTTCCTGGAATCGATCTCCAATGCCAAGGTCGCGGCCGACACCGGCGTGATCCTGGACCGTCTGCCGTCAATGCCCGATGCCAAGCCGGGCAAGATCGGCCTGGTCGGCTACTGCATGAGCGGCGCTTTCGTGACGGCGGCAGCGGCCAGCCATCCCGACCGCATCGCCTGCTTCGCCTCCTACTACGGAACGCGGCTGCTCACCGACAAACCCGACTCGCCGCACCTGATGCTCGCCGACATCGCGGCCGAGGGCTATTATTCCTTCGCCGAGCACGACGCTTACGTGCCGCTGTCCGACGTGGCCAAGTTCGAGAAGCTGCTGGCCTTGGCACCGTTCCCCTCGCGCGTCGAGACAGAGATGGGCACGCACCACGGCTACGCCTTCTCCGATCGCGGCAATCTCCATGAGGCGGCCCGCGAGAAGCACTACGAGCGCATGCTGGCGCTTTATCGACGTCATATCGGCTGATCATGTCGTCCAGAGTCGCACGGGGTAACCCCCGCGCCTTAGCGAAGAACCTTACCGATTGATCAGAAAAGGGCATTGCGGTGGCGGTAGATCCTTCGCTGCGCTCAGGATGACAGAAGGGAGCTTCCATGTTGAGCGGCATCCACGGACACCAGGACATCGAGCGAGTCGTCTACGGAAAGCCGGCCGGAGCGGCGCTGCGGGCTGAAGCCGAGCGGCTGGGCGCCAAGCGCGTCTTCGTCACCACCACCAGGTCGGTGGCGCAAAGTGCGCTGCTGGCCGACGTGATCCGTGACCTCGGTGATCGCTATGCCGGCGTCTATGCCGGCATCACCGCCCATTCGCCCAGGCCCTGCGTGATCGAAGGCGCAGCACTTGCCCGCGAAGCCAAGGCAGATCTGATCGTGGCGGTAGGCGGCGGCTCGGCGATCGACGCCACCAAAGTGATGCTGATCGCGCTGTGGCAGAACGCGACCCGGACAGAAGATCTCGATCTCTATCGCGCCGGCAAACCGAAGGAGGGCGCCGCACCGCCCGCCGAGGCGATCAAGCCGCCGGCTGGGGCGATCCGTATGATCGCTGTGCCGACCACGCTGTCGGCCGCTGAATTCAACGCTTTCGCCGGCATCACCGATCCGCGCTATGGCATCAAGGAGAGTTTTGGCCATCGCCTGGTCGTGCCGCGCGTGATCGTGCTCGATCCGGCGGCGACCTTGGCCACGCCGATGGATCTCATGCTCTCGACCGGCCTGAAAGCCGTCGACCACGCCGTCGAGCGGCTGTGCTCGCAGCAGGCCAATCCCTTTGCCATCGGCACCTCGACGGAAGCGCTAAAACTGCTGTCGAGGGCGCTGCCCGGTCACAAGGCCAAGCCCGAGGATATGGAAATGCGCCTCGACCTGCAGTTCGGCATGTGGCTGTCGATCGGCGCCGGCACCTCCGGCGTCGGGGTGGGCGCGAGCCACGGCATCGGCCATGTGCTGGGCGCGGCCTGCCACGTGCCGCACGGACACACCTCCTGCGTGATGCTGCCGTCGGTGTTGCGCTGGAACCTGCCGGTCAATGCCGAGCGCCAGCGGCGCGTGAGCGAGGCCTTCGGCCAGCCGGAGGCCTCTGCGGCCGACCTCGTGGCCGGCCTGGTGAAATCGCTCGGCCTGCCTGGACGTCTGTCGGAAGTGGGCGTCGGCAAGGATCGCTTCCGCGAAATCGCCGAGAAGTCGATGCACGACCGGGCCGTGCTCAACAATCCCCGCCCCATCAAGGGGCCTGCCGAGGTAATGGAGATTCTCGAACTCGCCGCCTAGTAGTTAATTGATTTGGCCTCCAAACGATATAGTCTAGAGTTAGTCTAGAGTAGAGATTCGTTTGTAAAAGCAAAAAAGAATCAGGGAAACGCCAAACAGGAGGGGACACGCCATGATGCGATTGACTCTGCGCGCGCTTGCGGCTTTGGCCGCGACCGCGCTCGCCGCTGCGCCTGCCGTGGCGCAGGACAAGGTCAAGATCGGCTATGCCATCTCCAAGACCGGCCCCAATGCCGGCGGCGCCACCATCACCCAGATCCCGAACTACGAGATGTGGGTCAAGGACGTGAACGCCAAGGGCGGCCTGATGATCGGCGGCAAGCGCGTGCCGATCGAGGTCGTCGAGTACGACGACCGGTCCAACTCCGAGGAAGCAGTGCGCGCCGTCGAGCGGCTGGTGACCCAGGACAAGGTCGATCTTCTGTTCCCGCCGTGGGGCACCGGCCTCAATCTTGCGGTCGGGCCGGTGTTCAACAAGTATGGCTATCCGCAGCTCGCCTTCAGCGCCGTCACCGATCGCGCGCCCGATCTCGTCAAGCGCTGGCCCAACAGCTTCTGGTTGCTCGGCACCAGCACCCAGTACATCGACTCGCTGGTCGGCCTGCTGAAGAAGCTGCGCGGCGAGGGCAAAATCGGGCCGAACATCGCCATGATCTCGATCGCCGACGGCTTCGGCATCGACCTCTCGCAGGCCGCCCGCAAGGGCTTCACTGACGCGGGCTTCAAGCTCGCCTACGACAAGAGCTATCCCATCGGCACACAGGATCTCTCGCCGCTGATCGGCGAGGCGTCGCGCTCCGGCGCCGATACGTTCGTGGCCTTCAGCTACCCGCCCGACACGATGGCGCTCACCGAGCAGTCCAAGGTCGCATCCTATGCGCCCAAGGTGATGTTCCTGGGCGTCGGCGTCGGCTTCCCGATGTATGCGCAACGCTTCGGCGCCAACGTCGAGGGCATCATGTCGCTCGGCGGCTGGTCCAAGGACAACGTCTCGACCCTGGCGTACGCCAAGAAGCACGAGGAAATGTTCAAGCGCGGGCCCGATCGCTGGGGCAGCCAGATCGGCTATTCTTCGCTGCAGATGCTGGAACAGGCGATCGAGAAGGTCGGCAAGATCGATCGTGCCGCCATCATCAAGGAGCTGCAGACCGGGACCTTCGACACCGTGCTCGGCAAGGTGAAGATGGTCGACAACATGATGAAGGACAATTTCTGGCTGATCGGCCAGTGGCAGGACGGCTTCTTCGTGGGCGTGGCACCTCAGCGTGCCGGCGTCGGTACGGTCGTGGTGCCCAAACCGGTCTGGAAGCCCTAGTCGATTCTATCGGGCGGGCGGACGTCGCTGGCGTCCGCCCCATCCTTCGTCCTGCGTACGGGTGATCGGCGATGCTGCTTGAAGTGACGCTCTCCGGCGTGACGCTGGGCGGCATGTATGCGCTGGTCGCCATGGGGCTGACGCTGCAGTACGGCGTCGCCCGCATCATGAACCTCTCCTACGGCGAGCTGCTGATCGCAGCCGCCTTCGCCGCCTTCTGGTTCTACTCGGGCCTGGCACTCAATCCGCTGCTCGGCCTGATCGTCGTGCCGCCATTGGCTTTTGTCGCCAGCTACGCCATCTACCGCTATCTCCTGCAGCCGCTGGTGCGCCGGGCCAAGTCGCGCGACCAGCTTGAGGTCGACAGCATCCTCGCCACCTTCGGGCTGCTGTTCGTGATCCAGGGCGTCATGCTGGCGCTGTTCGGGGGCGCTTACTACAGCTACTCGTTCCTCTCCGTGCCACTGCAGTTCGCCGGCGCCACCGTCGCCGCCAACAGGCTCCTGGCGCTGGTGCTGGCCGTCGTGATCGGGCTCGGCCTCTATCTTGGCCTGACCCGGACACGGCTCGGCACGGCCGTGCGCGCCGTCGCGGTCGATCCGGTGGCGGCCCAGCTCGTCGCCATCGACGTGCGGACGGCCTCGGCGCTGGCGTTTGCGCTGGGCGGCGCGCTGGTGGCGGCGGCGGGCGTGCTGGTCTCGATGTTCCTGACCTTTAACGCCAATCTCGGGGTGGTGTTCACGCTCAAGGCGCTGATCGTCGTCATCATGGGCGGCGTCGGTAATCTCCTGGGCGCGCTGATCGCCGGGCTGATCCTGGGCCTCACCGAGAACTACGTCGCCACCTTCATCGATCCCGGCCTGACGCTCGCCGCCACTTACGCGATCTTCCTGATCGTGCTTCTGGTGCGGCCACAGGGTCTCCTGGGCAGGGCCAACCGGTGACGGCGCGGGACGCGATGTCTGCTGCAGCCGCCGGTCTCGGTGTGGTGGCGCTCGCCTGCGTGCCGCTGGCGCTGGGCGACTACGGCCTGTCGCTCGCCATCAACATCGTGAGCTACACCGTGCTGGCGACGGCCTGGAGCCTCTTCTCCGGCCCGACGCGTTACGTTTCGCTCGCCACCGTCGCCTTCTTCGGCATCGGCGCCTACACCACGGCCGTGTTCGCCGAGACGCTCGCCTGGCCGTTGGTGTTGCTGATAGCGGCCGGCATCGGCATCGTCGTGGCCGGCATCGTCGGCCTGTCGACGCTGCGCCTCTCTGGCGTCTACTTCGTGATCTTCACCCTGGGCCTGGCTGAACTCGTCCGCCAGTTCGTCACCTGGTACGAGGTCAACAAGACGCGCACGCTCGGGCGCTACGTTTTCACCGATATCACCGCCGCCCAGATCTACTGGCAGCTGCTGGTGCTCGCGGTGCTGGTCTTCGTCGCCGGTTTCCTGATCGGCCGTTCGCGGCTCGGGCTGGCGCTGCGCGCCATCGGCGACGACGAGACCGTGGCGCGGCACTCGGGCATCGATGCCACCCGGGCCAAGGTCGCCCTGTTCGTGCTCAGCACCGTGTTCATGACGCTGACCGGCGCGATCATGGCGCCGCGCTGGACCTACATCGATCCGGCCATCGCCTTCAATCCGGTGATCTCCTTCACCGTCCTGATCATGGCTCTGCTGGGCGGCGTCCATCGGCTCTACGGGCCGGTGATGGGCGTGGTGCCGCTGGCGCTGCTGTTCGAGTTCCTGCTGGCGCGCTTCCCCAATCATTTCAGCATTATGGTCGGGCTGGTCTTCATCCTGATCGTCTATGCGATCCCGCAGGGCATCGCGGGCCTTGTGGACCGAACCATGCGGCGGCCAGCATGAGTGGGCTGCTCGAGGTCGCGGGCCTGACACGGCGCTTCGGTGGTCTGGTGGCCGTCGATGGCCTCAGCTTCTCCGTCGGCGCGGGCGAGATCGTGGGCCTGCTGGGCCCCAACGGCTCGGGCAAGACGACGGTGCTCAACCTGCTGTCGGGCGCGCTGCGTCCCGATCTCGGCAGCATCACGCTTCGCGGCCAGGCCATTGCCGGCAAACCGGCGCATCGTATCGCCCGGCTGGGGGTGGCGCGGACCTTCCAGATCGTGCGACCGCTCGCTTCCTTCTCCTGTCGCGACAATGTCCTGACCGGCCTCGCTTTCGGCAAGGGCCGCGCCTGGGGCGAACAGGCACGCGCCGATGCCGAGGCGCTGCTGGAGCGCGGCATCCTGCGCCAGCGGCAGCACGACGATGCCGGGGCGCGGGCGGATTGGGAACGC
>JAUXST010000256.1 GCA_030679805.1 Reyranella sp.
GATCGGCCAGAATCAGGGTGTGCAGTATCCCATCGCGCGCGCCTACACGCAGATCGAGGCGGCCGACCTGATGGTGCGCAAGGCGGCCAGCCTGTACGAGGCCGGCATCAATGCCGGCGCCGAAGCCAACATGGCCAAGATGCTGGCCTCGGAGGCGTCGTGGGCGTGCGCAGAGATGTGCGTGCAGACGCATGGCGGCTTCGGCTTCGCCGAGGAATACGACATCGAGCGCAAGTTCCGCGAAGCGCGGCTCTACACGGTGGCGCCGATCTCGACCAACATGATCCTGAACTACGTCGCCGAACACATCCTCGGGTTGCCGCGCTCGTACTGAGCAATCGGCGCTACCGCAGGCCCTCGAGTGGATTGGGCTTGGCCTCGCGTTGGACGAGCCCCTTGGCCACCAGTTCCTCCCGGAAGGCGTCGATGGTTGCAGCGCTGCGGAGAAAGCCCTCGAGGGACATCACGAGAATTCCGGATGGCTCCAATGAAGGCTTATGTCCTTCATCCGTGGCGGCCAGGATCCCCAGCTCTATGCGAACGGTGCCGTTGACGAGGCCGATTCTTTTCACCTCGTCAGCGAATTGCGAATTAATTGTTGCCAAAACAACGCCTCCAGTTTCGCTTCTAAGTACTTTCCTGCGCCGCGCACAAACATCTTCGTATTGAGTATGAAGTGATGCGATGATACAACCACCACGCTAGCATATTTGCGACGTGCAATGCCTAACAGTAATGTGGGTAGAGTGCTTTCGGGATCGGTCGAACAATGCCGGTGAATTTGCCAGATTTCGTTGTGACCGACATCGGTCTGCCCGCAGTTATGGTTCAGGGCGGACGCTACAACTTCTCCTACGTTGTCAAAAACACGGGCACATTGTCGTCGGGGACCAGTGATCACGCCTTGAAGATCGACGCAGTGCCCAACTACAGGGAGAGCTATCTTACGCTCTGGAGCACTGACTGGGTTCCCGATCTGGCGCCGGGTGAAGCCAAGACGCTCCTCCACAGCGTCGACACGACGAACCTCAGTCTCGGTCAACACACGATCTGGATAGCGTTGGACAACTGGGGCGAAGTCACCGAGAGCAGCGAAGTCAACAACTTGGCTTCGGCCACCTTCACGGTTACCGCCGTCAGCCCACCCTCGCCCCAGCCCGATCTGGTAGTGTCGAGCCTCACCGCAGATGCTTCGGTCGCCTATGGGCAAAACTACAGCTTCAGCTATGCGATTGGGAACGTGGGCCCGCAGAGCGCGGGGATCAGCCACGTCTCGTACCGGGTCGGCGATACATTCTCTGCGCCGACGTTTTCGGACTCCGAACTCATATCGCCGCTGTCGGCAGGTTCAACGACGCAGACAATCACCCATACCATCAATACCGCAGCCTTGGCTGAAGGTGAATTCACGGTGTGGGTGACGGCGGACTCCTCGCAGGAGGTCGCCGAAAGTAGCGAAGCCAACAACCTTGCATCGATCACTTTCACGGTGACCGGCCCGCTCGGCGCCGACCTGGCGGTGAATGGCATCACGGCCCCAAGCTCGGTGGCGCAGGGTGCAAACCTCGACTTCTCCTACGTGATCAAAAACAGCGGTTCGGTGGCAGTAGGAGGCAGCTATGCGGCTTACCGGGTCGACCAGATCCCCGACGTCGCGAACTGGATAGCATACAATCAAGTTGCTCCGTTGAATGGAGGATCGTCAGCGGCGTTGAACGCCAGCTTCAGCACGGCGAACCTCAGCGTCGGACAGCATACGCTGTATGTGGCGGCTGACAATTGGAACTCGGTCAGTGAGGTGAGAGAACTCAACAACTTGAGTTCGATCACCTTCACTGTCACGGCGCCAGTGCGCGCGGACCTTGTTGTGAGCAGCATCGCGGCCGGTTCGGTGTCGCAGGGCGCCAACCTCGATTTCTCCTACGTGGTGCAGAACACCGGTCTGGCGGCAGCAGGGCAGAGCTATGCGGCGTTCCGCGTCGACCAGATGCCGGACGTTGCCCATTGGATCGCCTACAACTCGGTGAATCCGCTGGCGGCCAGTGGGTCGGAAACGATCAACGCGAGCTTCAACACGGCAGGCCTTAGTGTCGGTACCCACACGTTGTGGGTGGCGGCGGACAACTGGAGCTATGTCGGCGAAGGCAGCGAGACCAACAACTGGACGTCGGTGAGCTTCGACGTGACGGCCCCGGTGCGCGCCGATCTGGTGGTGAGCAGCATCACGGCGGGCTCGGTGTCGCAAGGCACCAACCTCGACTTCTCCTACGTGGTGCAGAACAGCGGCTTAGGCTCGGCGGGGCTGAGCTATGCGGCATACCGGGTCGACCAGATGCCGGACGTTGCCCATTGGATCTCCTACAATCTGGTGGATCCGCTGGCAGCCAGCGCATCGGAGACGATTAACGCGAGCTTCAACACGGCGAGCTTGAGCGTCGGCACCCACACGTTGTGGGTGGCGGCGGACAACTGGAGCTATGTCGGCGAGGGCAGCGAGACCAACAACTGGACGTCGGTGAGCTTCGACGTGACGGCCCCGGTGCGCGCCGATCTGGTGGTGAGCAGCATCACGGCGGGCTCGGTGTCG
>JAUXST010000279.1 GCA_030679805.1 Reyranella sp.
GCCCCCACGAGAGCGGACATCTCGTTGCGATTGGTGTCCAGATTGCCAACCACCGTTGCCTGGATGCGCAGCGCATCTTGCAGACCCGCCACCGAGTTCTGCCAGCGCACCTGTGCATTGGCGATCATGGCATGACTCGACTGGTTCGCTGACGCCGGCGCATAGGTCGTCGAGAAGGCCCGATCGATCTGCTGGACGTCGTAGGCGATGTTCTGGGCCTGACCCAGGAGTTGCCGAGTCCGCCCGATCGACTGCTGAAGCTGCTGCAGCGAGGAGTATGGGAGGCTCGTGAGATGACGCGCCTGGTTGATCAGCATCTGCGCTTCGTTCTGCAGCGACAGGATCTGATTGTTGACCTGCTCGAGCGTGCGCGCCGCGGTCAGCAGGTTTTGCGAATAATTGGTGGGATCGAACACGTGCATCTGCGCCGAAGCCGGGAGCGCGCTGCCGGAGAGGGCGAGAATGGCTGCGAGCGTAACGCCGTAACCACGGAGAGAGGTCATGACGATTCTCCTGTGCTGAGGTCGGGGATGAGATCGGCGGCCCAGGCCGCGCCGCGGGCTGCAAGCCAGCCGGCGAGGAAACCCTCCTGGCCGTGCTCGGCGAGGATGCGTTCGATCAGGGCCTGGTCGGCCTTCGATGAGGCTGCGGTCAGGGCGAGTGCGACCTCGCCGAGGCCGAGCTCGAACAGGCGGTTGCCGCGGCGGGACTGGCAGTAGTAGTCGCGCTTCGGTGTCGCGTGGGAAAGAATCTCGATCTGCCGGTCGTTGAGGCCAAAGCGGCGATAGATGGCGGTGATCTGCGGCTCGATCGCCCGCTCGTTCGGCAGGAACAGACGGGTCGGGCAGCTCTCGATGATGGCCGGCGCGATGGCGGAGCCATCAATGTCGGAGAGCGACTGCGTGGCGAAGACCACCGACGCGTTCTTCTTGCGCAACGTTTTTAACCATTCGCGGAGCTGGCCCGAGAAGCCCTCGTCATCGAGGGCAAGCCAGCCTTCGTCGACGATGAGGAGGGTCGGCCGCCCGTCGAGCCGGGCCTCGATGCGATGGAAGAGATAGGCGAGCACGGCGGAGGCCGCGCCGGTCCCGATCAGGCCTTCGGTCTCGAACACCTGGACAACGCCTTCGCCCAGCCGCTCGGCCTCGGCGTCGAGCAGGCGCCCAAAGGAACCGCCCAGACAATACGGCTGCAGCGCCCGCTTGAGCGCCGTCGACTGCAGCAGCACCGACAGGCCTGTCAGCGTACGCTCACCGAGCGGAGCCGAGGCCAGCGAACCCAGCGCCGACCAGAGATGATCCTTCACCTCCGGCGTGATCGCGGTCTTCTCCCGCGCCAGGAGGGCCGAGATCCATTCTGCCGCCCAGCCGCGCTCGGCGATGTCGTCGATGAGCGCGAGCGGCTGGAGAGTGACGGACACGTCAGCCTCTTCGGTGAGCGCGCCGCCCAGATCCTGCCAATCGCCGCCCATGGCGAGCGCGGTGGCGCGGATCGAGCCGCCGAAGTCGAAGGCAAAGACCTGTGCCTTGGCGTACCGCCGAAACTGCAAAGCCATCAGGGCCAGCAGCACGGATTTGCCGGCCCCGGTCGGGCCGACCACGAGCGTGTGGCCGACATCGCCCACATGAAGGGAGAAGCGGAACGGCGTCGCTCCCTCGGTCTTGCCGAAGAAGAGCGGCGGCGCGTCCAAATGCTCATCCCTGGCCGGCCCCGACCAGACCGCGGAGAGCGGGATCATGTGCGCGAGATTGAGCGTGGAGACCGGCGGCTGGCGGACATTGGCGTAGACATGCCCCGGCAGGGAGCCGAACCAGGCGTCGACGGCATTGACCGTTTCGATCATGCAGGTGAAGTCGCGGCCCTGGAGCACCTTCTCGACGAGGCGCAGCCTCTCATCAGCGATGCGTGGGTCTTCGTCCCA
>JAUXST010000280.1 GCA_030679805.1 Reyranella sp.
TCGTTCAATACGAAAGCCGCGATCGCAAGACGGCCCGGCGATACTGAGGGGCAGCGCGATGAGACACGCAATCCTTGTCTTCCTTCTCTCGGTCCTCGGCGCGCTGCCGGCGGCGGCGCAGATTCCCCCGGAGTGGCAGTCGGCCGCGCAGGCCGTCATCGGCGAACTGGAGCGCGACACGCCGCAGGCCGCCAAACCGTGGTCGGGCTCAGAACTCACGCAGGGCTGGAACCTCGCCCGCGCCTGGCGCAAGCACAACAACGGCAACGTTGAGATCATCCTTGCCGAATACCTCACCTTCACCGCGCTCTGCCGCCGCGGCTGCGCCGGCAGCACCATCGAAGGCCAGGGCTATGTCGCGATGGCCCAACAGGTCAAAGCCTTGCTGGCCGAACAGGGCGGCTCCTATGCCTTGGCCTCCAACGCGCATGCCTGGCTGGCGGGCCTGCCCGATGCCAGCGGGGCTGCGCAGAAGAATGCCGCGCTGTGGGCAAAGGATCTCGACGTGGCGGCCGCCGACTTCGCTACCGGCAACATCTATGCACTGACGTGGCTGCTAGCCCGCAACAGGGCGACTCCCGCCGAGCAGGCAGAGACATTCGCCCGGTTCGCGGTCTTCGTGCAGGGCAAGGCGTGGATCGGCGCGCGCTGCCTCGACATCTCCAAGGTCGCCACGGTGCTCGACGCACCGCCGCGCATCGATGCCTGCAAATGAGATCAGGCAAATAGGAAGGGGGCGCAAGGCGCCCCCCTTTTCCAATCTTCGAAGACCGCGCTACGAAGACTGCTCGTTATTCTGCGGCGATCTGGTCGTGCACGAACTTCTTGGCGTCGAAATCCTCGGCGACCTTGAGATCGTTGCCGATCAGCTCGTTGATGTCGATCTTGGCGTATTCCATCACGCCCATGTCGCCCAGCGCCTTCTGCACCTTCGGGCCGAACAGGCCGATCTCCTTGAGGATCGGCACGATGCGGGTGAAGAGCCGGGTGCGGAAGGCCTGCATGGCACCCGAGTTGTAGGCGTATTCCATGAGCTTATCGACCGGCAGGCCCGAACGCGTCCAGACCTCGGCCTGGTTGAAGCGGTCGCGCATGAAGTAGAGCGCCTCGACCACAAACTCCTCGCGCTCGGCGCGCTCGGCGTCGGAGAGGTGCGGGTAGTATTCGCGCAGCGCCATGCGGCCGAACGTGACGTGGCGCGCCTCGTCCTGCATCACGTAGGCGTTGACCGCGCCGGCGAGGTTGTTCTTGGCGGTATCGCGGATGCGCTGGAAGGCGGCGAGCGCCAGGCCTTCGATCAGCACCTGCATGCCGAGATAGGTCATGTCCCAGCGCCGGTCGGTCAGCGTCTGCTCCAGGAGCTGCTTGAGCGACGGCGTGATCGGGTAGGCCTGCTTGAACTTCTCGTGGATCAGCCGCTTGTAGGTCTCGACGTGGCGCGCCTCGTCCATCACCTGCGTGGCGGCATAGAACTTGGCGTTCATGTCGGGCACTGTGTTGACGATCTTGGCGGTCGCGATCAGCGCGCCCTGCTCGCCGTGCATGAACTGGCAGATGGAGTGGCACTGCAGGTTGAAGCGCAGCCAATCCTTCTCCTTGTCGGTCATCTTGTCCCAGTAGGGCGAGCCGTAGATGGGGATCGACTCGTCGGCCATGCCCATCGGATTGCCTTCGAACAGCTCCTGCTTCCAGTCGATGCGCGTGGAGGTGTCCCACTGCTGCTGCTTGCCCTTTTCGTAAAGGTTCAGCAGATCGGCCGAGCCGGCGTCATATTCCCAGTTGAACATGATCTCGGTGGCGCCGTCGAATTTCCATTCCGTAATTTCGACCGGCAGCTGATAGATTTTTTGTGTCGTCATTGGCGCTTGCCTCCTGGCCTTGAAAGCTGTCCCATTCCCGTCCGGAGCGGCAAACATGACGCTTCGGTCATTTTTCTGGTCGGACGCTAACACAGTCTGTTAGAGAGTCCCACCCGGAAATAGCACGGTCAATGAACGCGGATTTACCTATGGCTTATCATCAGCTGCGCATCGCCAAAATCGTCCAGGAGACGCCCGATGCGCGCTCCTTCGTCTTCGAGGTCCCGGCCGACCTGGCCGAGAAATTCCGCTACCGGGCCGGTCAGTTCCTGACTTTCCGCGTGCCCTTCGCGGACGGCGCCTTCAATCGCTGCTACTCGCTGTCCAGTGCCCCGGAATCCGACGGGCTTCCCAAGGTCACCGTCAAACGGGTGGCCGGCGGCAAGGGCTCGAACTGGTTCCACGACGCCCTGAAGGAAGGCGCCACGCTGGAGGTGCTGCCGCCGGCCGGCCGCTTCGTGCTGGGCGAGAGTGCGGCCCCTCTGCTGCTGTTCGGCGGCGGCAGCGGCATCACGCCGATGATGGCGCTGATCAAGAGCGCGCTCAAAGCCGGTACGCGCCGCATGCGCCTATTCTACGCCAACCGCGACAGGGCCTCGATCATCTTCGACGCTGAGTTCGAGGCGTTGATGAAGGCCAACCCCGGCCGCCTCGAGGTGATCCATCATCTCGATGCCGCGCAGGGCCTCACCAAGCCCGAGGAAATTGTCGCCACCCTAAAAGGCTTCGAGGACGCCGAGGCCTATCTCTGCGGCCCCGGCCCCTTCATGACCTTGGTCGAGAGCACCTTGCTGTCTGCCGGCATGCCGCGCGAGCGGGTGCGCATCGAACGCTTCGAGGCATCGGGCAACGACGCCATCCCGGTCGAACAGACGGAGGAAGGCGACGTTGTGCCGACCGAGATCACGGTCCACTTCGAGGGCAAGGCGCACAAGGTGCCCTACCAGAAGGGCCAGACGATCCTGGTGGCGGCGCGCGCAGCCGGCCTCAACCCATTGTCGTCCTGCGAGGAAGGCTTCTGTGCCTCGTGCGCGGCCAAGCGGATCAAGGGCCGGGTCATCCTGAGCAAGAACGACATCTACACCGCCGACGATCTCGCCAACGACTGGATCCTCACCTGCCAAGGCCACTGCTTCGGCCCCGAAGTCGAGATCACCTACGACGTGGTGTAGCCGCGACGGCGATCACGGGGCGGACTATTTCCGCGCACCCGATCCGCCGGCCGATATGCCGGCAGGGGCGCCGTTCGCCAGTTCTCGCCCTCTGGCTTCGAAAACGGCAAAGCGCTGCGTGAGGCCGCTCAGTTCAGCGGATTTTTCCGCGTCGGAGAGGAACGAGTAGCGGATGCTGTTGAAGACCGTCTCCTTGAGCGCATCGTAGCTGGGCTTATAGCGGCTGGCGTAGAGCACGTACTCGCCGGACAGGTTGTTGCGCGAGACGCCGGGATCGTCGGTGGAGATCACGAAAGGCACGCCGAGCTGGCGGTAGACCTGCACCGGATGCGCCTCGTTCTTCACCCCCAGGATGAACGCGTTGCTGGTGAGGTTGATTTCGACGGCCACCCGGCGCTCGCGCATGGTGCGCAGCAGGCCAACAGCGTCGCGCTCGTAGACGATGCCCACGCCATGGCCGATGCGCTCGGCGCCGGCGACCTCGACGGCCTCGCGGATATGGCTTTGCAGGCCCTCCGGCGGCACCATGCCGAGGGTGAGTTCGCCAGCGTGCAGGGCAAGCCGCACGTCTGGGTGTTTCCGTTTCAGAAAGGCGAACATCCGCATGTGCAGGCTGTAGTCGCGCATCGCCACAATGCCGTTCTCGGGGCCGACGATGTTCACCGCCACCACGCGGCGGCGGGCGTTGACGGCGGCGAACGCCGAGTACAGGCCGGCGAACACCTTGGCCGGCGCCTCGCTGCGCACCACGTAGGCCTGATAGCGCATCTTGAAGTCGCCGTCGTCGATGCCAGCCGCGGCCGCATCGACACTGTCCAGGTAGTCGGCAACGCCCTTGGCCGTGGCCGCGTCGCGGATCAGAAATTCGTAGAAGGGGGCGAGTGCGGCCTCCACCTGGGCGCGGCTCGCGTTGGCCGGCAGTTCATTGACCGCCTTGGACAGTGCGGGATTGTCAGGAGCGGGCGCGCTGCGCAGCATGGTCTCGATGTACTGCACATTTTCGGCGATCGCGCGCTTCTTCAGAAGCCGCAGTCCCTGATTGTCGTCATCGTCGGAGAATGAGCCGAAGTAGCCGAAGGTGTCGAAGAAGTGCTCGTCCGGCGCCACCTGCTGCTGCGAGTGATTGCGGTAGTCCTTGTCGGACCAACGCGACAACAGCTCACGATAAAAGACATTGTGGGCGGGGTCGCGCACTTGGTCGACATCCAGGCACAGGGCACGCGCAGCGGCATTCAGGCCGCCCGACTTCGTCTCGATGCGGAACTTGACGGCCTTGAACTCGGCATTATCGGCGCGATAGATGCAGTAGGCTTTCTGCTTCACCCAGTCGAGATAGGTCTCGACGTAGATCGCGCCGGAGTAGTGGTGATGCAGGTCGCCGCCCTTGGGCATCATGGTCATCAGGAGGGTGAGGGCCGCCAGATTGGGGCTCGGGCCGGCGATCAGGCTGTCATAATATTGCCGGGTCTCCTGGTAGTCGGCCGGCGTGCCGGTCTGGACAGTACTTGCCTTGGGAGGCGCCACCTGCGCGAAAGCCGGGACGCCGGAGATGAACGCCGCCGCAGCCGCGCACAGCAGGACGGAGACGACAGCCTTTTTCATGTTTTGCCCCGTCCCGGTCTTGCGCGAGGCAATGCTGCTATTCGGCCGCGATCGCCTTGTCGACGAACATCTTCTTGTCGAACTCCTCGGCCACACGGCCGTCGTTGGCGAGTTGCTCGGCGACGTCGATCTTGGCGTATTCCATCACGCCCATCTCGGCGAACGCCTTCTGCACGCGCGGTCCCCACAGGCCGATGTCCTTCACCGTCGGCACGACACGGCTGAACAGCCTGGCGCGGAAGGAATTCATCTGCTTGGAGTTGTAGTGAATGTCGTTCAGCACTTTGGGCGGCAGGCCGAGTCGCTCCCAGACTTCCGACTGGTTGAAGCGGTCGCGCATGAAATGCAGAGCCTCGACCACGAACTCCTCGCGTTCGTCGCGCTCGGCATCCGAGAGTTGCGGATAGTAGTCGCGCAATGCCAGGCGGCCGAACGAGACGTGACGCGCCTCGTCCTGCATGACGTAGGCATTCACCGCGCCGGCCAATGTGTTGCCCGCCTTGTCGCGAATCGATTGGAAGGCGGCCAGCGCCAGGCCTTCGATCAGGACCTGCATGCCGAGGTAGGTCATGTCCCAGCGGCGATCGGTCAGGATCTGCTCGAGCAGCGTCTTCAGCGCCTTGTTGATGGGATAGGCGGTTTCGAACTTCTCGTGCAGCAGGCGCTTATAAGCCTCGACGTGGCGCGCCTCGTCCATCACCTGCGTGGCGGCGTAGAACTTGGCATTCATGTCCGGCACGGTTTCGACGATCTTCGAGGTCGCGATCAGGGCGCCCTGTTCGCCGTGCAGGAACTGCGAGATCGAATTGGCCTGCAGGTGAAGGCGCAGCCAAGCCTTCTCCTTGTCGGTCATCTTGCGCCAGTAGTCCGTCTCGTAGATCGAGATCGCCTCGTCCTTGAGCTCCATCGGATTGTCGGGATTGAGTTCGAGCGACCAGTCCAGCCGCTTGCTGGCATCCCACTGCTGCTGCTTGCCCTTTTCGTAGAGCTCGAGCAGCGACGCCGAGCCGTCCTCGTACTCCCAGTTGAACAGGATTTCGACGTTGCCGTCGAACTTCCACTGCGTGGTCTCGACGGGCAGGGTGTAGATGCGTTGAGTGGTCATGGCGGTGCCCTCCCGGGCCGATTTTTATGCGCTTGGGCAGAAAAATGACGCCTTGTTCACGTTCTGGCAAGTCCCTATTTTATCTAGGGTTGCAGGCGATACCCGCCGCGGTCGGTGATCAGGATGGCGGCATTCGCCGGATCCTTCTCGATCTTCTGGCGCAGGCGGTAGATGTGGGTTTCGAGCGTATGGGTGGTGACGCCGGCGTTGTAGCCCCAGACCTCGTTCAGCAGGACATCGCGCGCCACCGGACGGTCGCCAGCGCGGAACAGATATTTCAGGATCGAGGCTTCCTTGTCGGTGAGCCGGACCTTCTTCTTGCCGCCCTTTTCCATCAGCATCTTGGCCGCAGGATGGAATTCGTAGGGGCCGATGGTCATGACCGCGTCCTCGCTGCGCTCGTGCTGGCGCAGGTGGGCACGCAGGCGGGCGAGCAGGACGTTGATGCGAAAGGGCTTGGTGACGTAGTCGTTGGCGCCCGACTCGAGGCCCAGGATGGTGTCGGCGTCGCTGTCGGCGGCCGTCAGCATAATCACCGGCGAGCGCACGCCCTGGCGCCGCATCAGCTTGCACAGCTCGCGGCCGTCCATGTCGGGCAGGCCGATGTCGAGCAGTATGGCGTCGTAATGGGCGAGCTTGGCCTTCTCCAGCCCCTCGGCCGCCGTGCCGACCTGGATCGTGGTGAAACCGTCATACAGGTCGAGTTGCTCGGCCAGGACCGTGCGCAGGGCCTGGTCGTCGTCGACCAGCAGGATTTTCTTGCCGCGATTGTTTACTGACATTCTGTTGTTACCCAAACGCCGCCCGGCCCACATTATCTGGATCACTCTATCTGGTACGGTGCATCGGAAAAAGCGGTTCACTTCGGCAAAAGCCCACCCCCATGGTAAAGGTTAAAGTATGGTTTCGGGTCAGGTTCATTCCCGTACGGCATCGGCGCTCGCCGCCGTCGAGCGCGCCATGGCCGAGCTGCGCCGGGGCGGCATCGTCCTGATACGCGACAACGACGGCGGCGGTGGCCTGGTGATTGCGGCTGAATCCTGCGGCCCGCGGGCGCTTCAGCGCCTTCAGGGTCTGGCCCAGGGGGCGCCCGTTCTGGTGACCACGCGTCGCCGCGCCGAGGCGATCGGCATGGAAATTCCCCCCCACATCGCCGGCGGCATGGGCGAAACCAACAAGCCGATCACGCTCGACCTGCCCGAAGGGGTTCCGGTCGACGTCATCCTTCAGCCGCACGAGATCGTTCCGCCCGACCACAAGGGCGCCGCGGCCCGCCATGTGGCGCTCCGGCACCTGTCGCGGCCGGTGGCGAGCCATGCGCCGCTGATCGCACAGACCGCGATCGAACTCGCCAAGCTTTCGCGCCTGCTGCCCGCCGTCGTGCTGGGTCCGCTCAGCCGCGACCCCAACAACAAGCGACGCGACTGGGCGCGCGAGCAGGACCTGATCTACGTCGACGCCGCCGACATCCTGGCCTACGAGGACACCGCCTCGCGCAACCTGCAGCAGGTGGCACAGGCACATGTGCCACTCGAGGGCGCCGAGAATGCCCGCATACTCGCCTGGCGGCCGAGCGACGGCGGCAAGGAGCATCTCGCCATCGTGGTCGGTGAAATCGACCCGACCGAGCCGGTGTTGATCCGGCTGCATTCCGAATGCTTCACCGGCGATCTGCTGGGCTCGCTACGCTGCGACTGCGGCGAGCAGCTGCGCGGCGCCATCGCCGAACTCGCCAAGCAGGGCTCGGGCGTCCTGCTCTATCTCGCACAGGAAGGCCGCGGCATCGGCCTGGTCAACAAGCTGCGCGCCTACGAGCTTCAGGACGACGGCTTCGACACGATCGACGCCAACGAGCAGTTGGGCTTCGACGCCGACGAGCGCATCTATGCGCCGGCCGCGACCATGCTGGCGCGCATGGGCATCCAGCGGGTACGGCTGATGACCAACAATCCGGAGAAGATCCGCGGATTGGAGCGCTATGGCATCGAGGTTGCCGAGCGTGTGGCCCACGCCTTCCCCGCCAACGGCCACAACGAGAACTACTTGCGCACCAAGGCCGAGCGCGCGGGACACCTGCTCTAGAGGACCGCCCGCACGCGCGCTTGATCCAAGTCACGCCAGGCCGGGGCGGCGTTCGCTAAGATGAGATTTTGGAGTATCGGGTGATGCGCGTCGGCGTTCCCAAGGAAATCAAGGATCATGAATACCGCGTCGGCCTCGTGCCCTCGTCGGTGGCCGAACTCGTGCGCCACGGCCACGAGGTCGTGGTGGAGTGCGGGGCGGGCCTCGGCGCCGGGCTCGGCGATGACCTCTACATTGCCGCAGGCGCCAGGATCGCGGCGAATGCCGGAGCGGTTTTCGCCGACGCCGAGCTGATCGTGAAGGTCAAGGAGCCGCTGCCGGCCGAGCGCACCCGGCTGCGCCATGGCCAAGTGCTTTTCACCTATCTCCACCTCGCGCCCGATCCGGAGCAGACCCGCGCCCTTCTGGCGAGCGGCGTGACGGCGATCGCCTACGAGACCGTGACGTCGCCTCATGGCGGATTGCCGTTGCTGACGCCGATGTCCGAGATTGCCGGCCGCCTGGCGCCGCAAGTCGGCGCCCGCTATCTGGAACGCACCGAAGGCGGGCGCGGTGTGCTGCTGGGCGGTGTGCCCGGTGTGCCGCCCGCCGAGGTCGTCGTGCTGGGCGGCGGCGTGTCGGGTACCCACGCGGCGACCATTGCGCTCGGCATGGGCGCCACCGTGTTCGTGGTCGATCGCTCCGGCGAGGCGCTCCGGCGCATTGCGGCGCAGTTTCCGGGACTTCGAACGATCTTCTCGACCCACGACGCCCTCGTCCACATCCTGCGGCGCGCCGACCTGGTAATCGGGGCCGTGCTGGTGCCGGGCGCCGCCGCCCCAAAGCTCGTCACGCGCGAGATGGTGGCGTCGATGAAGCCTGGCAGCGTGATCGTCGACATCGCCATCGACCAGGGCGGCTGCTGCGAGACGTCACATCCGACCACGCATTCGCATCCGACCTACGTCGAGGAAGGCGTGATCCACTACTGCGTCACCAACATGCCGGGCGCGGTCGCCCGGACCTCTACCTTCGCGCTCAACAACGCCACCCTGCCCTTCGTGCTGGCGCTGGCCGACAAGGGCTGGCGACAGGCCATCACGGACGATGCGCATCTGCGCAACGGGCTCAACGTGCATGCCGGCCAGCTCACCTGCCGGCCGGTCGCCGAGGCCCAGGGCCTTGCCTTCACGTCGGCCGACAAGGTGTCCTGAGGGAGCCAGCGATGGCCGAGCGTCCGGTCCTGGTGTTCGACCTCGAAACCGTGCCCGACGTGCACGCCTATGCCGCCACCGCCGGGCTGGAAGGTCATCCCGAGCGGACAGTGCGCGAGCAGATGGGCGACAAGTTTCCCCGCCAGATCTTCCATCGCATCGTCTGCATCGGCGCCCTCGAGGCTCACCGCGCAAACGACGGCAGCTGGCAGGTCCGGGCACTCGCCGCACCGCATCTCGGCGAGAGCCCGGAGCGCGACATGATCCAGGATTTCGTCGACCGCATCGCCGACCTGGAACCTCGGCTCGTCACCTTCAACGGCGCCTCCTTCGACCTGCCGGTCCTGCGCTACCGGGCGATGATCCACGCCATCGGCGCGCCCGGCCTGGCGAAGCGGCGCTATTTCGACCGCTTCGCCCCGGACGCCGTCGACCTCTGCGACATGCTGTCTGGGTTCGAACGTCATGCAAGGGTGACGCTGCATCAGCTCAGTCGAGTACTCGATCTACCCGGCAAGCCGGAAGGCGTCGATGGCAGTCACGTGGAGACGATGGTCCGGGCCGGGCAGCTCGACGAACTTGCCCGCTACTGTGCCAGCGACGTCGCGAATACCTACCGGATCTGGCTGCGCTACGAACTGTTCCGCGGCCGGCTGAGCGAAGTGGAATTCTCGGCTAGCGAAAGATCCCTGGCAGCCTTCCTCGCGACCCAGTCCGGACTACAATCCCCGGCAACGGCCCCGCGCTGAACCAGCCAAGCGGGGCGCTTGCTGGAGGAAAAGACATGTCCAAGATCCGCCGCCGCAGCCTTGTGGCGTCCGCAACCGCATTCGCGTTCGCGCCGTCGATCGTCCGCGCGCAGAAGAAGTACGATCCCGGCGTGACCGACAAGGAGATCAAGCTCGGCCATACCAATCCCTATAGCGGCCCGCTGTCGGCCTACGGCGTGATCGGCAAGGCCGAGGCCGCCTATTGGACGATGGTCAACGACAAGGGCGGCATCAACGGCCGCAAGGTCAACTTCATCTCCTACGACGACGGCTTCTCGCCGCCCAAGACGGTCGAGATGGTCCGCAAGCTGGTCGAGGACGACCACGTCTTTGCCATCTTCCAGCTTCTCGGCACGCCGACCAACACCGTCGTGCACAAGTACCTCAACCAGAAGAAGGTGCCGCAGCTCTTCGTCGCGACCGGTGCGTCGAAGTGGGGCGATCCCAAGAACTTCCCGTGGACGATGGGCTGGCAGCCCGACTATTCGACCGAAGGCGGCATCTACGCCAAGCACATGCTGGCCCAGCACAAGGGCGAGAAGATCGGCGTGCTCTGGCAGAACGACGATTCCGGCAAGGACTACGTCGGCGGCTTCATGAAGGGGCTGGGCAAGGAGAACGAGAAGATGGTGGTTGCTTCGGTGAGCTACGAGGTCACCGACCCCACCGTCGACAGCCAGGTCATTCAGCTCAAGAACTCGGGCGCCACGGTGTTCTTCAACGACGCCGCGCCCAAGGCCGCGGCCCAGGCCATCCGCAAGGTCGCCGACCTCGGCTGGAAGCCGACCCAGTATCTCGCCAACGTCTCGGCCTCGGTCACCTCGGTGCTGAAGCCCGCCGGCTTCGAGAACAGCCAGGGCATCATCACCGCGGCCTATCTCAAGGACCCGACCGATACGCAGTGGGCAACGTCGCCCGACTTCATCGAGTGGAAGGCGTGGATGGCCAAGTACCATCCGACCGGCAACGCCTCGGATTCCTTCAACGCCTACGCCTACGCCGTCTCGGCGACCATGCACGACTGCCTGAAGCGCTGCGGCGACGACCTCACGCGCGCCAACCTGATGAAACAGGCTGCCAGTATGAAGGATCTCGTAGTGCCGATGCTGTTACCCGGCATCAAGATCAACACCAGCCCGACCGACTTCTATCCGATCCAGTCCGTGCGCCTGCAGCGCTTCAAAGGCGAGACCTGGGAGCTGTTCGGCGACGTGCTGAGCAACGAGAGCGCCTGAGCCACGCGGTGTGCGAAATTTCGCAACGTGATTGTCGTGCCGGGCTCGACTGGCGGCGTCGCGCCGGTCGAGCGGAGATTTGCGGCCGGCGGCGAGTGCCAAGAGGAGAATGGCGTCTGGCCTGAGCACTGTGGTCTTTCATTCTCCTAGGTAATTGAATCTTGGAAACGATTTCCTCACATGAGGCAATCGTCCCGGAATATAAAAATTCCTGACGTGTCCGGTGTGCCAAGATGAGGGACGCTGGGAGGCGAAAGGGGTTCTGCATGACATTGCCTGTGGCAACGCTCGACCATGTGGTCATCAACGCGCGCGACGACATGGATCGCGCCGCCGATACCTACCATAGGCTGGGCTTCACGCTCACCGAGCGCGGCTATCATTCGCTGGGCTCGATGAATCACCTAGCCATGTTCGGCACCGACTATCTCGAGCTGATCGCCGTGCCCAAGGGTGCCACCACCGGCCGCATGGATCTGTTGAACTTTCCGTTTGGCCTGAACGGCCTGGTGTTCGGCTCCGAGGATTCTGCCGTCACTTACGCCGCACTTTCGAAGGCCGGCGTGCCGATCGAGGCGCCGGTCGAGTTCACTCGGCCGGTGAAGGTCGACGGCGCCATGCGCGACGCGCGCTTTCGCACCGTGCGCATGAAGGCCGGTGTCGTGCCCTACGGCCGCGTCTATTACTGCCATCACTTCACGCGCGACGTTGTCTGGCGCGATGAGTGGCGCCACCATGCCAATGGAACGGTCGCCGTCGCCCGCACCTTGATTGTCGAGCCCGATCCTGCGGCTGCGTCCAAACTCTATGTCGACATGTTCGGGCCCGAATCGGTGCGCGACATCAAGGGCGGCAAGACCGTGGTCGTCGGCAACTCGCGTGTCGACATCGTGACGGAAGCCGAACTCAAGGCGCAGTTCGGTGACGCCGTACCCGATCCCGAAGGCCGGCCGGCCTACATGGCCGGGCTCACCTTCCGCACGGTTTCCGTCGCCAAGGCGGCACGCGCCTTGCAGGAAGGCAAGATCTCCGGCGGCGTCCAGAGTACGGGGCGGCTGGTGGTGCCGGCCAAGCAGGCGTTGAACGCCGTGTTGGAGTTCATCGAATAGGCTGAAGCGAGATCGTCTGGGGAGCCGTCCGGGGCAGAGGGGACGGCTGAGAGGGACCTATGGAGTATTACGATTGCTTCGCGGCGAGCTACGCCAACGCGCGCGCGAAGTTCCTGAAATCGGCGGTCGCCACCAAAGGCGATGTGCGTTCGTTCGTCCATCCCGACAAGAAGGCGCCGGATGGCGGACCGCTCGCCATCGACGTCGCCTGCTTCGGTAACCGAAAGGCCGCACGCCAGGCGCTGTTCATCAGCGGCACGCACGGCCAGGAGGGCTTCTCCGGCTCGGCGGTGCAGATCGGCTGGATGAACCGGGGCGGCCCGCAGCGCCTGCCGGCCGATGCAGGCGTGGTGATGGTGCATGGCCTCAATCCCTACGGCTTCGCGCATTTCACGCGCACGACCGAGAACAACGTCGATCTCAACCGCAACTTCATCGGCCGCACCGATGCCACACCGGCCAACCCGCACTATGAGACGCTGCACGGCGATCTCATGATCCGGCAGTGGACCGATGCCGAGAATGCCCGCGTCGATACGGCGATGGCTCGCTTCACCGAGGTACACGGCCGGGATGCCTTGTTCAACACGCTGGCGAGCGGCCAGTACCTTCATCCGGACGGCCTGATGTACGGCGGCAAGGACCGCGAATGGTCCAACCGCACGCTCGAAGCAATCGTCCAGGAAATGCTCGAAGGCGCCGAAAAGGTGGCCTTCATCGACTGGCACACCGGCATCGGCGACTACGGCAAGCCGTTCTTCCTTTGCTTCAACGCGGCTGGCGGGCCGCTGTTCGCCAAGGCCTGCGACTGGTGGGGCAAGGAGAACGTCGACGGCGTGCGACCGCACGGCATGGAACGGCCCAACTACACCGGCCTGGTGTTCCATGGCGTGCAACGTTTTCTGGGCAACCGCGAGATGTGCGGCGCCGTGATCGAATTCGGCACCCGGGGCGTCAATATGCGCCGCGTGCTCAGGCTCGACCAATGGCTGCGTCGCCAGCATGGACTCGACCCTGATGTGCGCGAGACCCTGCGGGCGGACATGATGGATGCCTTCTGTCCCTTCGACGGCCAATGGCGCATGGACACGCTCGCTTCAGGCCTGAAACTTACCGACCAGGCACTCTCGGGACTTGCTGCATGGTGACCATCAAGTACGACAACCAGGGCGATGCGATCTCGCGCGACGTGCCACGCAACGCGCTGGCGCTGATCGATGCCGGTGGCAACGGCACCGACCGCACCTATACCTACGGCGACATCGTGCGCCTGAGCGGCGCCGTGGCGCGCGGCCTGCTGAAGCGCTGCCTCAAGCGCGGCGACCGCGTTGCCATCCTGTCGGCCAATCGCGCCGAGTTCCTAATCACCTTCCTCGGTACCATGCAGGCGGGCCTGGTCTCGGTGCCGGTCAACTACAAACTGCCGGCCGAAACTGTCGCCTACGTTGTCGGCGATTGCGACGCCAGGTTGGTGATCGGTGACGACGCGCGGCTGGCGCTTGCGCCCGACAGCGTACCGAAAATCTCCTTCGACTCCGATTTCGCATCCTTCCTCGACGAAGGCTCCTTCGCGCCCGTGAAGATGCAGCCCGCGGAACCGGCGATGTTCCTCTACACCTCGGGCTCGACGGGTCGGCCCAAGGGCGTGGTGCTGTCGCACTACTCGCATCTCTGGGCGATCAGCCAGCGCGTGCGCCGGCCGGTGCCGATCGGCCAGCGGTCACTGGTTGCCGCGCCGCTCTACCACATGAATGGGCTGGCCATGTGCCAGACCACCCTGCATCAGGGCGACACCATCGTCCTGCTGCCGCAGTTCACCACCCGGGGCTACATCGAGGCCGCCGCCAGGCATCGCGTGGCGTTCCTCACGTCAGTGCCGACCATGATCGCCATGATGCTGCGCGAGCGCGAGCTGCTCGCCAGCAGCGACCTCTCGGCGGTCGAGGCCGTGCGCATGGGCTCGGCGCCCATCACCCAGGCGCTGATCGACCAGGTGCGCCAGGTGTTTCCCAAGGCGATGATCAGCAACGGCTACGGTACGACCGAGGCCGGGCCCGTCGTGTTCGGACCGCATCCCAAGGGGATCCCGCAGCCCGAACTCTCGACCGGATACCCGCATCCGGACGTGCAGCTTCGCATGATCCGCGACGGCCGTGAAGTTCAGGACGAGGGCGAGCTGCAAATGAAGTGCGGTGCGCTGATGACGCACTATCACAAGCTGCCCGAGGTCACCGCCAAGGCGATGACGCCGGACGGCTATTACCGGACCAGCGACGTGTTCCGCCGCGACGAGAACGGTTTCTTCTATTTCGTCGGCCGCGTCGACGACATGTTCGTCTGCGGCGGCGAGAACATCTATCCCGGCGAGGTCGAGAAGATGCTGGAGCGCCATCCCGGCATCCATCAAGCCGCCGTCATCGCCATCCCCGACGAGCTGAAGGGACACAAGCCGATCGCCTTCGTGGTCAAGGCGCCGGGTGCCGCCGTCGACGAGCAGGCCGTCAAGACCTATGCGCTCGCCAACGCGCCAGCCTACCAGCATCCACGCCGCGTTTTCTTCGTCGATGAGATGCCGCTCGCCGGCACCAACAAAATCGACAAGCGCGTGCTTGCCAAACAGATCCCAACGGGAGGGGAAATCTAGAGATGAAAGCAGCAGTCGTTCGCGAGCATGGCGGCCCCGCCGTGCTGAACTTCGAGACGAACTTCCCCGATCCCACACCCGGCGAGGGCGATGTGGTCGTGGCGGTGAAAGCCTCGTCGCTCAACTACCACGATGTCTTCACCCGCCGCGGCATGCCCGGCATCAAGGTGCCGATGCCTTGCATCATGGGCCTCGATGTCGCGGGCGAAATTGCCGAGGTCGGCGCCGGCGTCACCGGCTGGAAGAAGGGCGACCGCGTCCTGATCGATCCGATCAACCGGGTCGAGGGCGGCCTGATGGGCGAGACCATCCATGGTGGCCTCGCCGAACTCTGCCGCGCCCGCGCCCACCAGCTCGTCAAAATCCCCGACGGCGTGTCGTTCTCGGACGCCGCCGCCTTGCCCGTCGCCTACGGCACGGCACTGCGCATGATGACGACCAACGGCCATGTGGCGAAGGGCGAGAAGGTCCTGATCCTCGGCGCCTCAGGCGGCGTCGGCGTGTGCTGCCTGCAGCTCGCCAAGCTGGCCGGCGCCGAAGTGATCGCCTGCGCCGGCACCGATGCCAAGGCCAAGCGCCTGGCCGAACTCGGCGCCGACAAGACCATCAACTACATCGAGAAGGACTTCATGAAGGAAGTCTTCGCAATGTACGGCAAACCGACACGACGCGGCTCGGGCACCGACCAGGGCGTCGACGTGGTGGTGAACTACACCGGCGGCGACACCTGGGTGAAGTCGCTGAAGGTGCTGAAAGTCGGCGGCCGGCTGCTGACCTGCGGCGCCACCGCGGGCTACGACCCCAAGGAGGACATCCGCTTCATCTGGACCTTCGAACTGAAGGTGCTGGGCTCCAACGGCTGGGCGCGCTCCGACATCGTCACGCTCCTTGAGCTGGTCCAGCAGGGCAAGCTCAAGGTGCTGGTCGACAAGATCTACAAGCTCGAGGACGCGTGCGAAGCCCTACAGGTTATCGAGGACCGCCAGGTGTTCGGCAAGGTCGTGGTGGCGCCATGAGCGACGCACCGAAGCCCCTGACCGGGGGCGAACTGCAGGCGATGCTCGATCACTCGCCGTTCATCGCCTTCCTCGGCCTGAAAGTTACCGAGGCCGATCCGGCAAAGGAGCAGGTCACCATGACCTGCACGATGCGGCCGGAGTTCGAACGCGGCAAGGGCACCGGCCAATGGCACGGCGGTCCGATCGCGGCGATCATCGACACGGTCGGTGACTATGCGCTGATCATGGCGCTGCGCCGCGGCCTGCCGACCATCAACTTCCGTGTCGATTATCTGCGGCCCGCGATCAAGACGGCGCTCACCACGACGGCGCGTGTGCGCCGCGCCGGCAAGAGCGTCGGTGTCGTCGACGTCGATGTATTCAACGACCAGAAGGCGCTGGTCGCTGTCGGTCGCGCCACCTACTCGACGCTCGCAGGCTGAGCGCGCAACTGCACATGGAACGCAATTTGCTTCGTTATGTTGGGGACGAGTTGGGGCTAACGGAGGGGATCATGGGCAACGACAGATATCGCGTGACACGTCGCCAGTTTGGCGTGGGCGTCTTCGGTGCGGGCGTTGTGGCGACCAGCCTAGCCGGCGTCGCGCCGTCGCGCGCTCAAGGAAGCCCGAAACGCGGCGGCACCCTGGTCGCAACCTGGGGCGGCGGCGAGCCGCAGGCCTGCTACGTGCCGGCAGGCGGCGGTTCGAGTCCGACCTTCTCCTCGTCCAAGCTGTTCGAGCGCCTGGGCAGTCGCACCATGGACGGCAAATTCCAGGGTGAGCTGGCGGAGAGCTGGAAGCCGTCCGCCGACTTCAAGTCGTACACCATCAAGATCCGCAAGGGCGTGAAGTTCCACGACGGCAAGGACATGACCACCGACGACGTCGTCTACTCGATCGGCGAAATCTGGAAGAAATATTCCGCCGCCTCGGCGTTGACCGACTTCAGCGGCGTCGAGGCGCCTGATGCCGACACCGTCGTGATGACGTTCAGCAAGCCGATTCCCGAGTTCTTCTTTTCCTCGTTACTCTGCGGCAACGTCAACTACATCGTGCCCAAGCACGTCTATGCCGGCAGCGATCCCGTGACGAACCCGGCCAACAATGCGCCGATCGGCACCGGCCCCTGGAAATTCAAGGAATGGGTGCGCGGCAGCCACTTCGAGTATGTGAAGAACGACGCCTATTGGCGCAAGGACATGCCCTACATGGACCGCCTGATCATCCGCTACGTGCGCGATCCGGCCGGCCGCGCTGCCGCCATGGAGGCGGGTGACATCCATATCGGCGTTTTCAATCCCGTGGCGCCGCCGGACATCAAGCGGCTGACCGGCACAGGCAAGTTCGTGGCCACGCCCAAGGGCTACGAGGAAAGCGTCTGGTCGACGACGCTCGAATGCAACATGCGTAATCCAGTCTTCGCCAAGCGCGAGGTGCGGCAGGCGATGTTCCACGCTGTCGATCGCAGCTTCATCGCCAAGACCGTCTACTATGGCTATGCCCGGCCGGGCACGAGCCCGATCTATTCGCCGAACAAGGAATTCTTCACCTCCGACACTTACAAGACCGGCTTCGACCCGAAGAAGGCCGCGGCCCTGCTCGACGCCGCGGGCTTCCCCAAGAAGGCCGACGGCAAGCGCTTCGCGGTCAATCTCCTGGCGGCCGGCTGGTTCACCGAGAACGGCAAGATCGGCGCCTATGTGAAGCAGGCGCTGGAAGACGCCGGCATCGCCGTCAATCTCTCGGTGCCCGACCGCCCGACTTCGATCAAGCGAATCTATACCGACTACGATTTCGACATGGCCATCTCCAACCAGGCCAACCCGTCGGAGCCGGTGCCCTCGACCACGCAGTACTTCACCACGGACGGCATCAAGAAGGGCGTGCCCTTCCGCAACGCCAACGGCTACTCCAATCCCGAGGTCGATGCCCTGGTCGAGAAGATCAAGGTCGAGACCGATTCCGCCAAACGCAAGGAGCTGGTGTTCCAGTTCGAGAAGATCATCACGGTGGAAGCGCCGTTGCTGCCGCTGGTCGAACTCGAGTCGATCACCGTGGCCAGCACCAAGGTCCAGAACCACTCGAACGATCCCAACTACCTCGCCGCCAGCTGGTACGACATATGGCTGGCGAGCTAGCCTCGCCCACTGCCTCTCCTCGCATCACGCGCGGCTCCTCGCGCCGCGTGGCGGCGTTCCGGCTTCTGCGGCGGCGGCTGATTCAGGCCGTGCCGCTGATGCTGGGCGTGGTGGTGATCAACTTCGTCCTGATCCAGCTCGCCCCCGGCAGCTTCCTCGAGCTGATGACGGCGGAGAACCAGGTGAGCGATCCGGCGACGATCGCGCTCCTGCGCAAGACCTACGGTCTCGATGACCCTGTGTGGCTGCAGCTGTTGAAATACATCTGGGCGCTGATGCGCTTCGATTTCGGCTTCTCCTACCGCCAGAACATCCCGGTGATCGACGCCATCTCGGTCCATCTGCCGGCCACCCTGCTGCTGATGATTTCCAGCATCACGCTAGCGCTCGCGGTCGGCATCGCGGCCGGCGTCGTCGCCTCGATGAAGGTCCGGACCTTCTGGGACACCCTGGTCTCGGTCGTCGCGATGTTCTTCTTCGCCGCCCCCGGCTTCTGGCTCGGCATCATGCTGATCGTGCTGTTTTCGGTAAAACTCGGCTGGCTGCCGGTCGGCGGCATGGCCACCATCGGTGGCGCGAGCAGCGGTTTTACGGCCGTGCTCGACATCCTGCATCACCTGTTGCTGCCGACCCTGGCGCTCGGCCTGTTCTATGCCGCCATCTATACCCGGGTGATGCGCTCCTCGATGCTGGAGGTGGCGCAGCTCGACTTCGTGCGCACCGCCCGCGCCAAGGGACTGTCCCGTAACCGGGTCACGATCAGCCATGTGCTGCGCAACGCGCTCCTGCCCGTGGTCACCATCCTGGGCGTCCAGATGGGCACGGTGCTGGCCGGCAGCGTGGTGATCGAGAGCGTCTTCAGCTGGCCGGGCGTCGGTTCGCTGCTGTTCGACAGCGTGTCGTCGCGCAACTACCCCGTCGTGCTCGGCATCATGGTGCTGGGCTCGCTGGTAGTGATCGCGGCCAACATCGCCGTCGACCTGGTCTACATGTGGCTCGATCCCCGGATCGAGATCCGCTGATGCACCGCCTCGAATTCATCGGGCGCTTCGCCCGCAACCGCGGCGCCCTGATCGGCGCGGTCCTGATCCTCGTGGTGGCGCTGATGGCGCTGCTGGCGCCGCTCTTCTTTCCGGTCGACCCGCTCCGCATCGTGGGCCAACCGGAGCTGTGGCCGGGCGAGGATCCCGACTTTCCCCTCGGCACCGATTCGCTCGGCCGCGACATGCTGTCGATGATCGTGCACGGCGCGCGCGCCACCCTGCTGATCGGGCTATTCGCCTCGGCGGTGGCCACCCTGATCGGCGTCGGCGTCGGCGCCACCGCTGGTTACTTCGGCGGCTGGATCGACGAGATCGCCATGCGCGCGGCCGAACTGTTCCAGACCATTCCCAACCTGATCTTCGTGCTCACCATCGTGGTCATCCTGGGCTCGACGCTCACCAACATCGTGATCGCCATCGGCATCGTAAGCTGGACGCCGATCGCGCGCATGACGCGGGCCGAGTTCCTGTCGCTGCGCGACCGCGAGTTCGTCCAGGCCTGCCGCGCCATGGGCATGGGCGACCTGAAAATCATCGTGGCCGAGATCCTGCCCAATGCGCTGCCGCCGGTGATCGTGCTCTCCTCGCTGGTGGTGGCGGGCGCCATCCTGTTCGAATCGGCCGTGTCGTTCCTGGGTCTGGGAGATCCCAACGTCGCGAGCTGGGGCCGCCTCGTGGGTGACGGGCGGCTGCTGATCCGCAGCTCCTGGTACATCTGCGCCATCCCGGGTGTGGCCATCATGATCACCGTGCTCTGCCTCAACCTGATCGGCGACGGCTTGAACGACGCACTCAATCCCAAGCTCCGGGACCGCTGAGCATGGCGCTCCCCCTCGAGGTGCGCGGACTCAGCACCACGCTTTTCACCCGCCGCGGCGAGATGAAGGCGGTCGATGGCTTGAGTCTCTCCGTCGGCGCCGGCGAGACCGTGGCGCTGGTGGGCGAGTCGGGTTGCGGCAAGTCGCTGTCGGCGCTCTCGGTCATGCGCCTGCTGCCCGATCCGCCGGCCCGTATCGTCGGCGGTGAAGTCCGGCTGAACGGGCGCGATATCGTGCCCCTGCCCGAGGAGGGCATGCTGGCCATCCGCGGCAAGGAGATCGGCATGATCTTCCAGGACCCGATGAGCTCGCTCAATCCGGTGGCCACGGTCGAGAAGCAGATCGTCGAGGTCCTGCTCGCCCACACCGACCTCGGCCGCTGGCAGGCCCGCGCCCGGGCGCACGAGCTGCTGGAACTGGTCGGCATGCCCGATGCCGCGCGCCGGCTCGACGAATACCCGCACCGCCTGTCAGGCGGCATGTGCCAGCGCGTGGTGATCGCCATGGCGATCGCCTGCAGCCCCTCGGTGCTGATCGCCGACGAACCGACGACGGCGCTCGATGTCACGGTGCAGGCCCAGGTGCTGGCGTTGCTCAAGAAGCTGCAGGCCGACGCCGGCATGGCCATGGTCTTCATCACCCACGATCTCGGCGTCGTGGCCGAAACCGCCGACCGCGTCGTGGTGATGTACGCCGGCCGCAAGGTCGAGGAAGCCACGGTCGACGACCTGTTCGAGATGCCGCTGCATCCCTACACGGCCGGCCTGATCGGGGCGACGCCCGTGCCCGGCGCCGCCCGCGCCGAGCGGCTGGCCGACATCCCCGGCATGGTGCCGCCGCTCAACGCCCTGCCGCAGGGCTGCGCCTTCGCGCCGCGCTGCACGCGGGTGATGGACCGCTGCCTCACCGAGAAGCCCGCCCTCACGGTTCCCGGCCCGGGCCGTCTCGTCGCCTGCTTCGCGGCAGAGAGGGGCTGACCATGTCGTTGCTGTCCCTGCGCGACGTGCGCGTCCAGTTCAACACCGCGGGCGGCGTCGTCCGCGCCGTCAACGGCGTCAGCCTCGACCTCGCCGTGGG
>JAUXST010000298.1 GCA_030679805.1 Reyranella sp.
GCCCCAGCGCCACCGCGCGGCGGCGCACCTCGTCGCGATAGGCCTTCATGCTGGTGGCGCTGCCGCCACCGTCGGTGATGATCGTGTCGGCCCAGCGCGCGGCGAAGGCCTGGCCGCGCGGCGAACCGCCGGCCTGGCAGATCGGCACGCGGCCCTGCGGCGAGCGCGGCGCGTTGAGTGGCCCGCGGCACCGGAAATATTTGCCCTCGTGATGGATCGGATGGACCTTGGCTCCATCGGCGAACATCGGCGCCTCGCGGTCGAGTACCACCGCGTCGGGCTCCCATGCCTCCCACAGCCGGGTCACCACATCGGCGAACTCGTCGGCGATGTCGTAACGTTCGTCGTGCGGATAGTGCTTGTCGCGCCCGTAGTTCTGCGCCGCGCCATCGTTGCTGCCGGTCACGCAATTCCAGCCGATCCGTCCCTCCGTCACGTGGTCGAGCGAGTTGATCAGCCGCGCCAGCAGGTAGGGCGGATATTCCGACACCGACAGCGTCGGCACGAGGCCCAGGTGCTGCGTCGCCTGCGCCAGATAGGGCACCAGCACCGCCGGATCGAGCTTGGGCGTGCTGGCGGCGTATTTCAGGTAGCTGTCGTGGCTGCCCTGGTAGGTATAGGGCACGTTCGAGGAATCCTCGATGATCATGTAGTCCATGCACGCCCGTTCCATGCCCTTGGCCAGGTCGATGAACAGGTCGGGCATCATCCAGCGGCCGATGTCGCTGCCCGGCCAGTCGCCGCGCCAGCTCTTGGGGCCATAGCCCTGTGACAGGAACCAGGCGAGGTGGAAGGGGTGCTTTGCCATCGCCCCAGACTATCTGCAAAAGGCCTGCCATCCGAGGGCAGAAGAGGGTCCGAGGCATCGGCATTCCTTTCGTCCTGCGGCGACTCGTTCGAGCAGTTTCTTCGTGATCGGTGGCCGGCGGTGTAGCGTCGCCGGCAATCAAACCGAGGGAGAAACGCCTTGAGCCGTTCCGCGCGATTTCGCGAGTTGTTCAAAACACCGCCGTTCGTCTGCATGGGCGCCCACGATGCCGTCACGGCCAGGCTCGCCGAGCAGACGGGGGCCCCGGCGATCTATGTCAGCGGGTTCGCCGCCTGCGCCATCGTCGCCGGACAGCCCGACTTCGGCGTGCTGACCCAGACCGAGATGTTCGAGCATATCCGGCGCATCTGCCGGGCAACGACGCTGCCGGTCTTCGCCGACGCCGATACCGGCTACGGCGGTGTGCTCGATTGCCAGCGCACGATCCAGCTGTGGGAGGAGGCGGGCGCGTCCGTCCTGCATCTGGAAGACCAGGCCATGCCGAAGAAATGCGGCCACTTCGCCGGCAAGGAATTGATCCCGGCCGCCGAAATGCAGCAGAAGCTGCGTGCCATGCTGGACGCCAGGCGCGATCCGAATTTCTTCATCGTGGCCCGCACCGATGCCATCGCCGTCACCGGCATCAAGGACGCCATCGATCGCCTGGAAGCCTATGCCAAGACCGGCGTCGACGGGCTCTACGCCGACGCGCCGGAGAGCATCGAGCATCTGAAGGAAATCTCCCGCCGCCTGAAACCCTATGGCAAGCCGCTGCTGTTCAACATGGCCCGCTCCGGCAAGAGCCCCTACCTCTCGCTGAAGGAGGCGCATGCGCTGGGCTTCGCCTATTCGCTCCTGCCGATCGAGCCGATGTTCGCCATGCACAAGGCGGTCAAGGAGATGATGGAGATCTTCATGCGCGAAGGCTCGACCAACGCCATTGCCGATCGCCTGACCTCGTTCGCCGACTTCAACGACTTCGTGGGCCTCTCGGATGTCGTCGCGCGCAGCGAGAAGTACGCGTGATGACAGCGACGTCCATCGACGTCGAACGCCGCGGCCGGGTCGAGATCATCCATATGCGGCGGCCCGATCACGGCAACCGTGTCACCCGGCAGATGGCGGAGGAGATCACGGCGGCGCTCGAAGCAGCCCGGCGCGACTCGGGCGTCGGCGCCTGCGTGCTCACCGGCCGTGGCGAGGCCTTCTGCCTCGGCGGACATTATCAGGGGGCGGGGCCGACCAGCGCCGGCCGCCTCGATTTCGGGCGTGCCTTCATCGATTTGGCGCAGTCCATGGCGCGACTCGGCAAGCCTTTGATCGCGGCCATCAACGGCCCTGCTCACGCGGGTGGCTTCAGCCTGGTCGTGGCCTGCGACATGGCGGTGATGGCCGGGGACGCCACGCTGGGATTGCCCGAAGCAGCCAAGGGACTGTTCCCCTTCCTGGCACTCGCGATCGTGAAGGATGCGCTGCCCAAGAAGGTGCTGTTCGAGGTCGTCTACGGCGCCCGGCTGATGGATGCGGCCGAAGCCAAGGCGCTGCATCTTGTGAACGAGATCGTGGGCCGCGAAGACGTGCTGGCGCGTGCCGTGGTCCTGGCTGAGAAGGCGAGTGCCTACAATCCCTCGATCGTGCGGCTGGGCCGCGATCTCTACTACAACATGCGCAACCAGAGCCCGGCGCAGGCTCTCGAGGAGTCGTATTTCGCCCTGGCGGCGGCCTTGGCGGCCGAGGACGAGGCGCGATAGGGGGAGGAGAAGTCCGACTCGACTCTTCGTCCCTGTTGCTTTCGACTTGGCCCGCCCACCAACCGGAGTCCCCCCGTGAAATTTGGCGTCACCGTCGTCCCGCGCGTTTCCGACTGGAAGCTGTTCGTCGATCTCGAGACGATGGGCTACGACGCAGCCTGGGCAGCCGATTCGCAGATGCTCTATTCCGACGCCTATGCGGTGCTGGCGCTGGCGGCGGCCAACACCTCGCGCATTCGCCTCGGCACCGGCGTGTCGGTGGCGGGGGTGCGGTTGGCGCCGGTCACGGCGCATTCGATCGCCACCATCAACAAGCTCGCCCCGGGTCGGGTGTTCCTCGGCATCGGCACCGGCCACACCGCGATGCGCGTCATGGGCAAGGACCCGATGAAGGCCGCGGCGTTCCGCGAGTATCTCCGCGTCCTGCGCGCCCTGCTGCATGGTGAGGAGGTTGACTATGCGCTCCCCGGGGCCCTCGACGCTGGCGAGCGTACCGACATCCGCTTCCTGCATCCCGACGAGGGCTTCATCGACGTGGAGCATCCGGTGCCGATCTATGTCGCGGCCGACGGCCCGCTGGCGCTGAAGACGGCCGGCGCCTACGGCGACGGGCGGGTGTGTTCGCACAACCAGACGCGCGCACGATTGCAGAAGAGTCTCGAGGTGATGCGCGAGGGCGCGTCGGCGGTCGGCCGTGTCCTGCCCGACGACTTCCACACCGCCGCTCTCAGTTACGCCTGCGTGCTGAAACCGGGCGAGAGCATGACTTCCGACCGCGTCATCGACGAGATCGGCCCGATGGCCGCCGCATCGCTGCACTACTGGTGGGAACTCTACCAGAAAGACGGAGACACCAGCACGGTGGCCGGTCGCTGCCGCGACCTGTGGGACGAGTATCTCGCCTTCACCGAGAAGATGGAGACGCCGCCCGAGCGGCGCTACCAGCAGGTCCACCTCGGCCATTGCGCCTTCCTGCCGCCGGAAGAACGCCGCTTCATCACCGAGGACCTGATCCGCGCCACCGGCGGGCTGGTCGGCACGCCGGACGAGATCGTTTCCATGCTGCGCGAGCGCGAGGCCATGGGCCTCAGCGAGATCACGCTGCTGCCGGCCATGGCCGAGGCACGCCGCAATCTTGGCGACTTCGCGGAACAGGTGATCGCGCGTTATTAGAGTCAGTGTTGAAGAGTGGAGGGCTACGCGTAGGTAAGAAAAGTAAAAAAACTTCGGGAGGATTCCATGTTGAAGATCATCGCGGTGGCGTTGTCGCTGGCTTTGTCGGGAGGCCTGCTCTGGCCTCAGGCCCAAGCCCAGGCACAGGCTTGGCCATCGAAACCGATCAGGTTCGTCATCCCGTTCGGCGCGGGCTCGGCCACCGACGCCCTCTCCCGCATCGCCGGCCAGGAACTGGAGCAGACGCTGGGCCAGCCCATCGTCATCGTCCCCAAGCCGGGCGCCGACGGGGCGCTGGCTGCGGGCGAGGTCAAGCGCGCGGCGCCAGACGGCTACACCTTCATGTTCGGCACCAACAGCCCGCTCGCCGTCGTGCCCAACGCGCTGAAGGAGCCGCCCTACAACGTCCTCACCGATTTCACGCCGATCACCTATCTCGGCGACAACACCTTCTTCCTCGTCGTCCATCCCTCGGTGCCCGCCAAGACGGTCGCCGAACTCGTAGCCTTCGCCAAGGCGAGCCCGAAACCGCTGAACTACGCGACCGGCAACACCTATGCCTTCGTCTCGATGGCGATGTTCGCGAAAAACAACGGCATCAGGCTCGAGGCGGTGCGTTACAAGTCGGAGCCCGACGCCATGACCGACCTGCTGTCGGGCCGGGTCCAGCTCATGAACGGCACCTCGACCTCCACCCTGCCCCAGGTGAAGGCCGGCAAGCTGCGGGCGCTCTCGACCTCGTTCCCCCAGCGCAGCCCGCTGCTACCCGAGCTTCCCTCGCTGGTGGAGGCGGGCCAGCCCCCGTTCCCGATCGGCCCGTGGTTCGCCCTGGTCGGCCCCGCCGGCCTGCCGCCCGAAATCGTGGCCGCCATGAACAAGGCGATGGCCGCAGCACTTGCCAAGGCTTCGGTGGTGGAGGCGATGCAGCGCCACGGCTTCATCCCGAAGTCGTCCACGCCCGAGGCGCTGGCGGCCTACATGAAGGAGCAGCTCGGCGTCTGGAAGATCGCCCTGAAGGACGCCGGCATCGAGCCGCAGTGAGGGTTCCTAACTCGGGAATCTCAAACGTCGTCGCTGCCGGTCGTCAGGAGTTCGGCAAGCCGGCGCAAGGAGACGGGCTTTTCCACCACGAGGCAGGGCGGCAATGCCGGATGCTTGAGGCGCTCATTGGCCATGCGTTGCGAGTCGGGGGCGCCGGACATCAGGATCCAGCGGCAGGCCGGACGATGCGATCCGAACTCGACATAAAGGTCGATGCCGTCGCCGTCCGTCAGGTTCATGTCGCAGACGACCGTGTCGAACGACGCGTCGGCCGCCTGGGCGGGGTCGAGAATTCGACGCGCCTCGGCCGCCGAGCCGAGCGCCATCACCTCGTGCCGGCGGCGCAGCAGATACTCGCGGATCTCGCCGCGCAGATCGTCGTCGTCTTCGATGAGGAGAAGCCGCATGCGCATCTCCCGGGTTTCCGGGTAACCTACAACCCGGGATGGCAGTCGAGACCCCCGGGCGGCGCCTTGTCAACGGCTCCGTCAACGGCGCCGCGTCGTCCTGCCGTCGGGATCAACCGAACGTGATGCCCAGGAACTTGTGGGGCACCGTCGCCGGCAGGCCCGTCTTGAGGGCGGTACGAGCCATCCGGCGCATGGCGCTGAGCAGCTGGCTCGGCCGCACCGGCTTGTTCATGAATGAATAGAGGCCGACTTTCCGCAGCGTCGGCTCGGCCAGCCCGTCGATGCGGCCGGACATCATCAGCATCGATGTCTCGGGCGAAAGCCGCTTGATGCGCTCCGCCACCGTCACGCCGTCGAGGTCGGGAAGGTTGTAGTCGAGCAGGGCGATCCGCGGCCGCATCTCGGCCACGCCATGGATCGCCGCGGAGCCGCAATGGCGCACCTGCACGCTGAGCCCGGCCCGGGAGAGGTAGCAGGCAAGCTCCTCGGCCTGGGCCGGATCGTCCTCGACGATGAGGACATCGCAGCCGGTTTGGGGGCAGCTGGCTTGGGGACGGAGGGCGTCGTCGCGGGTCATGAGCGTGTTCATGCCCCCATTTATGCCGCGCCGGGGGACGTGGTCACGCCCGATCGCATCCGGATTGGAAGGCAGAACCGCTCCGGAATGGAGCAATCCGGCTCAGGGTGCGGTGGTGCGGCCGAGGTAGGTGTCGAAGAAGTTCTCGACCGCCTGGAGACCGGGCGCCGTGAGGCGGATGATGGTGCGCCGCTTGTCGCCGGCATCCTCGACACGAACGATCAGGCCATGGGTCTGTAACGCGTCCATGCGCCGGAGCGCCGTCGTGAGGGGAACGCCCGAGGCCGCGCCGAGGCTGGTGACGGTGACTTCCGCGCCGGCAAGCTTGGCGTCGTAGAGGTCGAGCAGCATCTCCCAGCAGGGATCCGAAAAGAGATCCGAGGGGAAATACTGGGCGCGCGCCCGGCGAATGGTCCGCAGATTGGCGAGTGCTGCCCGCTTGCGCGCCAGGGGATCGAGATCCTTGCGCGCTGGCTCCCTGGCGTGCGCTTCCGGGGCATCGGCCGCCGGCTGCACCGGCGTTTCCGGCTGCCGGCGCAACTGGCGCACCAGCTGGGCCGACTTGACGGCGCGCACCAGCTTGGGGGCGTCGATCGGCTTGGTTAGCATGTCGCGCGCGCCGAGGCGAATGGCGGCGACGGCATCGTCGAAGCCGGCATGGCCGCTCACGAAAATGATCTCGGGCCGCTCGCGGTCGCTGAACTGGCTCAACCGCTCGGCGAATTCCATTCCGTCCATCTCCGGCATGCGCAGGTCCGTGACCACGACGCCCGGCTTGAAGCCGTCGGCCAGCAGCTTGAGCGCGGCCCAGCCGTCGACGGCGGAGATGCAGGTCAATCCCGCCTTGGACAGGTATTCGACGAGTTCCTCGATGTTGTCGGCGTCGTCGTCCACCACCAAAACGTCGATGGCACGTGCTTTGTCGACGTTGCTGCCGGGCACGTTCATGGGCACCTGCTCCGCTGCGATGCGGATTGTCTCCACAATGGATGCGTTTGTCGGCCTCTCCCCCCGTCAAACTGCCTGTTTTGCGGTACATTCGGCAAGAGCTGGGGGAACGAATTCGGGGCGGCAGGAGACGGCCACGGTGGACGGCGAGCGGCATCTGCATGGAAGCCCGACGGTGGACGCCGAAAGGCTGGCCGCGACTGCGACGCGCCGCGCCAGTCGGCGGCGTACGATCGCCGTCGCGGGCCTGCAGGTCCTGCTGCTGTGGACGGCGGCGGCGGTCGTGATCTGGTACGGCCATCGCGACGCCGTCGAAGACGGGAAACGGACGGCGGAGAACACCAGCCTGACGGTCGCCGCCTATATGAAGCAGACCTTGGACGGCGCCGACCTGATCGTGAAGAGCATCCAGGATTGGATCGCCGAGGAGAACATCACCTCCGAGCCGCAATTCCGGACGATCATGCAGGGACGCCGATTCTTCGACGCCATGCGCGATCGCGTGGTGAGCCAGCCGCAGATCGCCATCGCCGGCATCATCGCGCGCAACGGCGAACTTCTGAACAATATCCGTGGCCACCCGGCGCCGCCGATCGATCTGTCCGGACGGGAAGCCTACACGGCATCGATGGCCGCGGGCGCCCCGGCCCTGGTGCTGACCGGGCCGGTGCCTGGTCGCATGAGCGGTCGCTGGACGTTCTATCTGGTGCGCAAGGTGACCTCGAAATCGGGCGAGACACTGGGGCTCGCCCTGGTCGGGCTCGACGTAGAATTCCTCACCGAGTTCTTCCGGCGCATCTCCGTTGGCGCGGCCAGCGGACTGTCCCTGTTTCGCGACGACGGCACGCTGCTCGTCACCAGCGAGCAGCGGTCGGACCTCCTGGGCAAGCGCTACGAGGATGCACTGCCGCGACGCCTCATCGCCGAGGGCCGGTCCGGCCAGGCCGTGTTCACGGACGCGCCGAGCTGGTTCGATCCCGGCACGCGGCATTGGCGTGTCGTCGTGCCTCGGAGCGTCGAGGGCTATCCAGTGTTCGTTTCCCTGGCCGTCGGCGAGGGTGCGTTTCTGACCCGTTGGCGCGAGATGAGCTACCTCATTCTCGGCCTGGTCCTCGCCCTCTCGGCGGTGACGTTCTTCGTCACGCGGCACATCCTGCAACTGCTCGACCGGTCTGCGGCGGCAAGCCGCGCCGAGTCGGAGCGGAACCTGCTGGCGGCGATCGTCGATACGCCGTCCGCCCTCACGGCGATTCTCGATCGCAACGGCGATGTCATGCATGCCAATACCCGGTTCCGCGAAGTGTTCGGGGCCAACTCCGAAATACGCGAGGCATTGCAGGGCTCGGGCCTGTGGGGTGCCGAGGCGCTTCGCGACTTCGTCGCCGGCGACGCAAAGCTGGCCGAGGTCGATATCGAACTCCCGCGGCCCGGCAACCAGGCGCAGATGCTGCATTTCTCGCTGGCACGCCGGTCGCTGCCTGATTCCGGCGACTGCACCATCATGGTCGGACACGATGAGACCGTCCGCCACCAGGCGCGACAGGCGATCGCGCTGTCGTCCAAGATGGTGACGTTGGGCGAGGTGACGACCGGTATCGCGCACGAGCTCAGCCAGCCGCTGAACGTCATCCGCATGGCGGCGCAGAATGCGCTCATAGAAATCGAGCCCGAGCCGCCTGAGGAGGGGGACGAGGACGAGCCTCGGCCCGAACCCATGCCGGAAGCCGAACTCCGCGCCTTCGTGGCCGGCAAGCTGCATCGCGTCATCGCCCAGGTCGACCGCGCGGCGGCGGTCCTGTCGCGCATGCGGCTGTTCAGCCGCGAGACCCGGCAGGGACCGCAGGCCTTTGACGTCCGCAGGGCTTGTCGCGGCGCGCTTGTTCTGGCCGAGCCGCGATTCCGGCGGGTCGGGATCTCGGTCCATGACAGGCTGGGCGACGAGCCGCTCATGGTCGTTGGTCACCCGACCCAGCTCGAGCAGGGCATCGTCACCCTCCTGATGAATGCCTTGGATGCGCTTTCCGAGTCGTCGCAGGCGGAGAAGGTCGTCGAGGTGAGCGCGAGCCGCAGCGCCGACGGCCATGTCCAGATACGTGTCGGCGACAACGGACCGGGCGTGCCGGAGGCGATCCGCGACCGCATCTTCGAGCCGTTCTTCACCACCAAGCCTGTCGGCCAGGGCACCGGCCTCGGCCTTGCCAGTACGTTCGGCCTCGTGCGCGACAGTGGCGGGACGCTCGCTCTGGCCGGCGATGGACCGGGCGCAACCTTTCAGATCGACCTGCCGGCAGCGTCGTCGGGTCACCTTGCGATGTCGGCCTAGACGCCGGAGAGACGGATCATGACCATCGGCATCCTCTTCGTCTGCACCGGCAACATCTGCCGGTCGCCCATGGCGGTCGGCACGCTCCGCAGCATCGTGCGCCGCGCCAGGCTCGAGCACGCCTTCGACATCGACGGCGCCGGCATCTATGACGGCCATGCCGGCCAGCCGCCGAGCCTGCTCGCCGTCGAGGTCGCGGCCCGCCGCGGCGTCGACATCGCCGATCTCCGTTCGCGGCCGCTGATGTCCGAGGATATCGCGCGGTTCGACTATCCGCTGGCGATGGACCGTACCCACCTCGTCGCGATGCGCTCGATGGCGCCGCAGGGGCTGTCTGACCGGCCGCAGATGTTCCTGAAATTCGCGCCCGAGCTTGGCGCCCGCGACGTCGTCGATCCCTACGGCGGTACCACCGAGGACTACGAGCGTGCCCTCGACCTCATCGAGGCGGGCTGCGTCGGTCTGCTCAAGCACCTCCAGCACACGCTGGCGGAGACGGTCGGGAAGGGAAGTCCGGTTCTCTCGCCGCGATGACGATCATGCGCCTCGGCATCCCGGTCCTGTCCCTCGTGCTGTCCCTCCTCTTGGCCGGAGAATCGGCGTCGGCGATGGAGTTTACGACGCCCGCGGGAGCCGATGGCCGGCGGCTCGTCGTCGCCCGGGGACCGATCGTGGAGGGCGATGCCGAGCGGCTTCGCGTCGCCCTGCAGTCGGCCGATCGCGATTCGTTCGGCCACAAGACGGTGGCGCTGGACAGCGCCGGCGGCGTGGTCGGCGAGGCCTTCGCCATGGCGGGCTTCATGGACGGCGACCGGGTCGACACCGTGGTGCGGCCCGGGGCCTCGTGCGCTTCGGCCTGCGCCCAGATCGTCTTCCTGGCGGGGCTGCGCCGCGTCGTTCTGGACGGCGGCCGCCTCGGCCTGCATTCGTGCCGGGCGGCCAAGAACGGCACGCCGTCGCTCTATTGCAACGACCTGATCGCCCAGCACGCCGTGGCACACGGAACGATCTACGGGCCGATCATGGCCTTCATGCAGATGACGCCTGCGGCCCAGATCAAATGGCTCGATTCGGAGGATGCGGATTGCTGGGGCCTGACGCGCTGGCCGCCCGGGGTCGATCGGGGCGCAAAGGAAGGTGAACTTCCGCCGTGTCTTCTCAGGGGGCCGAGCGTCAAGGCGCCGGCCAGCGCCTCGAAGCGCAAGGCGCGCGAGTAAACGCCTAGGGCGGCGCCTTCCGCCCGGAACCGCCGGTGCCATCGAGGGCCCGCCGGATGATCGCCGCCAGGTCGCGCTTGCCGAACGGTTTGCTGAGCAGCAGGACGCCAGCGTCGAGCCGGCCGTGGTGGACGATCGCATCCTCGGTGTAGCCCGACATGAACACGATCTTCATCCCTGGCCACCGGCGCGCCGCTTCGTCCGCCAGCGCCTTTCCGTTCATCGCACCGGGCATGATGACGTCGGTCAGCAGCAGATCGTAAGGCTGTGACGCTGCCTCCAGCTTGCCGAGTGCCGCACTTCCATCAGGTGCCTCCGAGACATCGTAGCCCAGGCTCTGGAGCTGGTGCACGACACCGACGCGCACCTCGGCGTCGTCTTCGGCGACCAGGATCCGTTCGCTGCCGCCTGGCATCGGTGCGCGGCGCGGTGGTGCCGGCACGGCCTGCCGCACCGCGTCGGCTCTGGGCAGGAAGAGTTTGACCGACGTGCCGCGGCCGACTTCGCTGTAGAGGCTGAGATGGCCGTTGGACTGCTTGATGAAGCCATAGACCATGCTGAGCCCGAGGCCGGTTCCCTTGCCGACGTCCTTGGTCGTGAAGAACGGCTCGACCGCCCGGGCCACCACATCGGGCGCCATGCCGGTGCCGGTGTCGGTGACGGCCAGCATCACATAGTCGCCGGCGGCGGCGTCGGGGTTTTTCGCGACGTAGTCCTCGTCGAGGGTCGCGTTGGCGGTCTCGATCAGCAGGCGGCCACCCTCCGGCATGGCGTCGCGGGCGTTGACAGCGAGATTGACCAGCGCCGATTCGAGCTGGGCACCGTCGATCTCGGCGTTCCACAGATCGTCGGCAAGGACGGACTCGATTTCGATCTCCGCGCCCAACGTGCGCCGCAACAGCTTGCCGGTGGCGGCCACCAGCTCGTTGATGTCGGTGCGCTGCGGTCGCAGGGCCTGCTTACGCGAATAGGCCAGCAGCTGGCGCGTCAGGTCGGCAGCACGCTCGGTCGCGTCGCCGATGCCGTTGACCCGGTCGCGCAACCGCGGATCGAGCTTCTCGTCTTCTTCGAGGGCTTCGACGTTGGCCAGGATGACCATGAGGATGTTGTTGAAATCGTGCGCCACGCCGCCGGTCAGCTGGCCGATCGCCTCCATCCGCTGCGACCGTCGCAGCTGCTCCTCGGTGCGGTCGTAGTCGGTCATGTCGCGGCCGATGAAATAGTAGCGGCGGTCGTTTTCCGACCACACGCCCGACCAGAGCAGCGACACGACGCGGCCGTCCTTGTGGATGTAGCGGCATCTGAATCTGCCGTTGCCGCCGCGACCGCGTCGTGCCGCCCGCATCACGTTGCGCACCAATTCGAGATCTTCGGCATGGATGAACTCGCCGGCGACGTGACCCAGCATTTCCCCCGGCCGGTAGCCCAGCACCGCCGTCGCACTGGGACTCACCCGGACGAACTTGCCGTAGCTGTCGGTGACGTGGATGAGGTCCTGCGACGTCTCGATGATGCGTTCGGTCTGGCGCTCCGCATCCTTGCGTGCGGTGATGTCGATGGAGACCGAAAGCCGGGCCGGTTCGCTGCCGAACTCGATGTCGCTGAGGAACAGGTCGACGTCCAGGATCTGGCCGTCCTTGCGTCGATGCCGCCAGTCGATCGCCTGCAGATTGTCGACCCAGGGATGCTGCAGCCATTGCATCAACCGCCCGACGTCCTCCGGCGGCCGGATGTCCTTCAGGGTCATGGAAAGGAATTCTTCGCGCGAATAGCCATAGATCGAGAGGGCGGCCTCGTTCACCTCGAGGAACTTCAGGGTCTCGATGCTGTAGACCCACATCGGCAGCGGCGAGTTCTGGAACAGGTAGCGGAAATTCTCCTCGCTCTGGGTCAGTCGGCTCTCGCGATTGCGCGCCTCGGTCACGTCGGTGTAGGTCATGACGCCGCCACCCGCCGGCAGCGGGTTGAAGGTCACCGAGACGATCCGCCCGTCCGCGCGCCGGCGTTCGCCGACGAACCGCTCGCGCGACTGGATCAGGCGCATCCGGAGGGCGATGGCGGTCTCCTTGTCCTCGGTCGCGTACTCGCCGCGCTCGGCGAGGTCGCGGACGATCTTCTCGTAGGACACCCCGCGGACATCCCTGTCGGCATCGGTCTGGAGCCACTCGGACAGGCGGCGATTGTAGGCCACGATCCTGAGTTCGCTGTCGAACAGGACGACGCCCTGTTCGATGTTCTCCAGGATCGACTCCAGGTTCGCGGCCTGCTCGACGACCTCTTTCTCCCGGCGGCGCAGCTCGGTCAGGTCGTGCCCGACCCCGATATAGCCCGCGAACGTGCCGTCCGCGGCAAACAGGGGCGTACCGCTGAGGCTCACCGGCCGCGACACGCCGCTCGCATCAACGAACGTCGTCTCGAAATCGCGATATTGCCGGTGGTTGGCGAGATCCTCGAGATGGGCGTGCCAGGCCGGATTGTCGTAGTCGGTGCGGCCGAGTTCGGTGCGACGTTTTCCCACCGCGATCGACGTCGGCACGCCGAAGATCTCCGTGAAGCGTTCCGACAGGAAGGTGAACCTGAGTTCGGCGTCCATCTCCCACCACCAGTCGGAGGCGATGCCAGCCAGGAGGGAGAACTTGTCGGCGGCGGGCGTCATTTTTGGCCCACACCGTCCAGCGCATCGCGGATCATGCGGGCCAGCTCGCGCTTGCGGAACGGCTTGTTGAGCAGCCGCACGCCGGGCTCGAGCCGGCCGTTGCGCACGATCGCATCCTCGGTATAGCCGGACATGAAGACGATCGCGGTCGCGGGCCAGCGGCGGGCGATTTCGTCCGCCAGTTCCCTGCCGGCAACCGGTCCCGGCATGATGACGTCGGTCAGCACGAGATCGTAGGGCACCCCGCCCATCTCCCCAGCCGCCTCGCAGGCCGCCAGTCCCGCCGTGCCGTCGCCCGCCTGCTCGA
>JAUXST010000319.1 GCA_030679805.1 Reyranella sp.
CAGGAGTTCGGAAGTGGTGGGACGATCCTGGGCCATGTCAGACTCCGCTCTTCAGGAGTTGCAGCAGATCGACCTCGGTCTCGACGGCACGGCGGCCGATCGAGGCCAGTTCCATCGACTTGATCGCGCCCGAGAGATGCCGCCAAGCCTGATTGTGGCAGATGATGCCCCAACGCACCGTGCCGAAGACCTCCCACCAGTGCGCGCGCGCCGGATCGACCTTGATGCCGCCGGCGCGTTCGTAGGCCGACCACAGCTCCTCGCGGCTGCCGAAGCCGCCGGCCGGCTTGTCGACGGTGCCGAAGCGCCAGCTTTTGACACAGAGCCAGCCCAGATCTTCGATGGGATCGCCCAGATGCGCGCCCTCCCAGTCGAGGATCGCGGTCACGCCCGACTCATCGGCGAGATAGTTGCCGGTGCGATAGTCGCCGTGGACGAGCACCGGCTCGGCCGTTGGTACGGGCTTGCGCCGGTCGAGCCAGGAGAGCGCCAGCTCGAACACCGGCTGTGGCCGGTCGAGCAGATCGAGTGCGCGGCGTTGCCCCGCGATGTGGTCGGCCGCCTCGCGGCGCGTGAGGGGCGGGAGGCCCGCCACCGGCACGGCATGGAGATGCGCCAGGATTTTGCCGAGCTGGCGCGCGATTTTCTTGCGCGCGGCCTCGTATGGCGAATCGCGCAGCAGCTTGCGGGCGATCGCCGTGCCGCCGATCCGGCGCATGACGAAGCCCTCGCCCAGCCCATCGCCGGGGGTCAGTTCGAACAGAACTTCCGGCGCGCGCACGCCGGCCTGGAAGGCCGCCCGCAGGACACGAAATTCGGTGGCGCGGTCGATCGATGCAGAGCGATCGGTCTCGGCCTTGCTTCGGGGAAGCCCGAGGGTCGGCGGATCGCGGCGCAGGATCAGTTCGTGGCGGGTGCCGTCCACGACGGCGTCGAAACTCCAAGTCTGGCGCGAGGCGCCACCCGATTCGCGGCTGAACTTCTCGATGGCGGCGGCCCCGCCGAAATGGCGGCCGGCCACCCGGGCCAGGACGGCTGCGACATTTTCCACTTCATCAGGCGTGTGAACGGTCATTTACCGTGACTGTGGCACAGGCCCATCTGCGTGATAAGAGGGCGCGCGTGGTAAGAGGGCCGCGCCTTGGACGGATTGGTGGGGA
>JAUXST010000354.1 GCA_030679805.1 Reyranella sp.
ATGATCTTTCCAAGCAGGCGGTGTCGTACCGCCAGATGTCGCTGCTGCTGCGCCGCCCGCCGGGCCGCGAAGCCTATCCCGGCGACGTGTTCTATCTCCATTCGCGGCTGCTCGAGCGCGCCGCCAAGCTGAACGAGAAGAACGGCTCGGGCTCGCTGACGGCGCTGCCGATCATCGAGACGCAGGCCGGCGACGTCTCGGCCTACATCCCGACCAACGTGATCTCGATCACCGACGGCCAGATCTTCCTCGAGACCGAGCTCTTCTATCAGGGCATTCGTCCGGCGATTAACGTCGGCCTGTCGGTCAGCCGCGTCGGCTCGGCGGCACAGATCAAGGCGATGAAGCAGGTCGCCGGCACCATCAAGCTCGAGCTGGCGCAGTATCGCGAAATGGCGGCCTTCGCCCAGTTCGCCTCGGACCTCGACGCCTCGACCCAGCGCCTGCTTGCGCGCGGCCAGCGGCTCACCGAACTCCTGAAGCAGGGCCAGTACGTGCCTATGGTGATCGAAGAGCAGGTCGTGTCGCTCTATTGCGGCACCCGCGGCTTCCTCGACACCCTGCCGGTGGCGCGGGTCGGCGACTTCGAGCGCCAGGTGCTCGACACCCTGCGCGCCGAGGGCTCGATCCTGGCCTCGATCCGCGACAAGCGCGAGATCACCAAGGAAACCGACGACAAGCTGAAGGCGTTCCTCGCCGACTTCGTCAAGAAGTTCGGCTAAGCCTTCGCAGGTCCTCGATGCCCAGTCTCAAAACCTACCGCCTCAGGATCCGAAGCGTTCAATCGACGCAGAAGATCACCAAGGCCATGAAGATGGTCGCCGCCGCCAAGCTGCGGCGCGCCCAGGAGCAGGCCATGGCGGCCCGGCCCTACGCCGAGGCCATGGACAAGATCCTGGCGTCGCTGGGCGCCAGCTTCAAAGGCGGCACCGGCCCGCGCCTTCTGGCCGGCACCGGCTCCGACAAGGTCCATCTGCTGATCGTCGCCACTGCCGACCGCGGCCTGTGCGGCGGTTTCAACAGCACGATCGTGCGCGAGGCGCGGCGCAACATCCGCGCGCTGCTGGCCGAGGGCAAGACGGTCAAAGTCATGTGCGTCGGCCGCAAGGGCCGCGAGCAGCTGCGCCGCGACTTCGGCGACCATATCGTCGAGACGATCGCCGACCTTGGCCGTCCGCGCCTGTCGTTCGCCGATGCCCACAAGGTGACGGCGCGGGTCATGGAGATGTTCGCGGCCGGCGAGTTCGACGTCGCCTCCGTAGTCTTCAACCGCTTCAAGTCGGCGATGACCCAGGTCGTCACCCGCCAGCAGCTCATTCCGCCGCCGGCCCCCGAGGCCGGCGAGACCGCCGCTCCCGCCACGCTGGGCGGCGCGGTCTACGAATTCGAGCCGGACGAGGGCGAGATCCTGGCCGACCTGCTGCCGCGCAACCTCACCGTCCAGATCTTCCGCGTCCTGCTGGAGAACGCGGCGAGCTTCTACGGCTCGCAGATGACGGCGATGGACAGCGCCTCTCGCAACGCCGGCGACGTGATCAAGAAACTGACGCTGCAGATGAACCGCTCGCGTCAGGCCTCCATCACCAAGGAACTCATCGAGATCATCTCGGGCGCCGAGGCCGTCTAGGCCGCGCGCTGACAGCAATTGAAGGAAAGGGATCCGTCATGGCCACCAACAACATCGGCACGATCACCCAGATCACGGGCGCGGTCGTCGACGTGCGCTTCGACGCCGATCTGCCGCACATTCTGAACGCCCTGCACGTCAAGGCCGACGGCCGGCTGATTGTGCTCGAGGTTGCCCAGCACCTGGGCGAGTCCGAGGTTCGCACCATCGCCATGGACACCACCGACGGCTTGGTGCGCGGCGAGAAGGCGGTCGACACCGGCAGCCCGATCCAGATGCCGGTCGGTCCCGAGACGCTCGGCCGCATCCTGAACGTCATCGGCGAGCCGGTCGACGAGCGTGGCCCGGTCGGCAACAAGCAGACCCTGCCGATCCATCGCAGCGCACCGGAGTTCGTCGAACAGTCGACGGAAGCGCAGATCCTGATCACGGGCATCAAGGTCATCGACCTGCTTGCGCCCTACGCCAAGGGCGGCAAGATCGGCCTGTTCGGCGGCGCCGGCGTCGGCAAGACCGTGACGATCATGGAGCTGATCAACAACGTCGCCAAGGCGCACGGCGGCGTGTCGGTGTTCGCCGGCGTCGGCGAGCGGACCCGCGAGGGCAACGACCTCTATCACGAGATGATCGAAGGCGGCGTCATCAAGCTCGACGGTCCGGGCTCCAAGGTGGCGCTGGTATACGGCCAGATGAACGAGCCGCCGGGCGCCCGCGCCCGCGTCGGCCTGTCCGGCCTCACCGTCGCCGAGTATTTCCGCGATGTCGAAGGCCAGGACGTGCTGTTCTTCGTCGACAACATCTTCCGCTTCACCCAGGCCGGCTCCGAAGTGTCGGCGCTGCTCGGCCGCATTCCCTCGGCGGTGGGCTATCAGCCGACGCTGTCGACCGACATGGGCGCGCTGCAGGAGCGCATCACCTCGACCAAGAAGGGTTCGATCACCTCGGTGCAGGCCATCTACGTGCCCGCCGACGACTTGACCGACCCGGCGCCCGCCACCTCGTTCGCCCACTTGGACGCAACCACCGTGCTCAGCCGCTCGATCGCCGAGCAGGCGATCTTCCCGGCGGTCGATCCGCTCGACTCGACGTCGCGCATGCTCGATCCGCGCATCGTCGGCGAGGAGCACTACAACGTGGCGCGCTCGGTGCAGCGTGTGCTGCAGCAGTACAAGTCGCTGCAGGATATCATCGCCATCCTGGGCATGGACGAGCTGTCGGAAGAGGACAAGCTGGTCGTGACCCGCGCCCGCAAGATGCAGCGCTTCCTCAGCCAGCCGTTCCATGTCGCCGAGGTCTTCACCGGTACGCCGGGCGTGTTCGTGAAGCTTGAGGACACGATCAAGGCCTTCAAGGGAATCGTCGCCGGCGAGTACGACGACCTGCCGGAATCGGCCTTCTACATGGTCGGCACCATCGACGAGGCTGTCGCCAAGGCCAAGAAGCTCGCGGCCGAGGCGGCCTAGACCGATGGCCAAGGTCAACTTCCGGCTGGTCATGCCCGAGCGCGAGCTGCTCGCGACCGAAGCCGACATGGTCGTGGTGCCGGGCAGTGAAGGCGACTTCGGCGTGCTTCACGGCCATGCCCCCCTGATCTCGACCGTCCGCCCGGGCGTGCTCGAGGTCTTCCAGGGCAGCAAGGCCGAGCAGCGGTTCCTGGTGGTCGGCGGTTTCGCCGAGGTGACGCCGGAGCGTTGCACCGTGCTGGCCGACGAGGCGCTGCCGTTCGAGACGGTGACGCCCGAGCAGCTGGCCGAGCGTGAGCGGGCCGCCGAGCGGGAGCTGACCGATGCGGCGAACGATGGCGAAAAGGCCGTTGCCCAGAAAAACCTGGCCGTTGCCAAGGACTTGCGCCGGGCGCAGGCCTACTACGCCAGCCGCTGATCCCCGGTCTTCCGGGGGTCTTCCGCGCAATTTTCGATCAAGATGTGCACCGACCGGCCCTTGAAGGCGAGGCCGGAGGCCGCTTTATTACGTTTACGCGACAGGCCGCCGAGGGTGCTCGATCATGGGTAGCTGGACACTCGAAACGATCGCTTGGGATCGGTTCGACGCGTCGAGGGTCGATCCGGAGATCCTGCGCAACATCAAGGCCGCGGCCCTGGTGGAGCGGAACGGCGCCGACTACGGCATCTATCTCGGCCGCGTCTTCGCCGACGATTCGCAATTTATGGACGCGGTGAATACTTGGGTCGCGGAAGAGGTCCAGCACGGCATGGCGCTCGGACGTTGGGCTACGCTTGCGGACCCCGCCTGGGATTTCGACGCCGCCTTCCAGCGTTTCCGCGACGGCTACAAACTGCCGCTCGATGCCTTGAACTCGGTGCGCGGCAGCCAGGCCGGCGAAATGATGGCACGCTGCATCGTCGAGACCGGCACCAGCTCCTATTACAGCGCGCTCAAGGACGCGACCGACGAGCCGGTCCTGAAGCTGGTCTGCGCCAAGATCGCCGCCGATGAGTTCCGTCACTACAAGCTGTTCTACGAGCATCTCCGCCGCTGTCTGCAGCGCGATAAGCTGAGCCGCTGGAGCAGGCTTCGCATTGGCTGGGGCCGCCTCAAGGAGAGCGAAGACGACGAACTCGCTTATGCCTATTTCGCGGCCAATGAGCCGGCCGCCGCGGTCTATGACCGCAAGCGCTACATGCGGGCCTATGCCCGGCGCGCCTATCCGCTCTACCGCCAGACCCATGTCCAGCGCGCCATGGCCATGATCCTGAAGGCGGTCGGGCTGCAGCCGCAGGGCTGGCTGAATCGGCTGCTGACCCTCATCGGTCTCCGGTTTCTCCGGCGCAACGCCGAGCGTCTCGCCGCGTCGGGCGCTTAGGCCCTCAGTCGACCAGGTCGGCGAATTCCTTCAGGACGGCTTCGTAGACCGGCCGCTTGAACGGCACGATCAACGCCGGCAGATCGCGCGCCGGCACCCACCGCCAGGCTTCGAATTCGCGGTCGTGCGCGTCGATGGCGATGTCGGTATCGGTTCCGGTGAAGGCGAGCGCAAACCACTTCTGCGCCTGGCCGTGCCATCGGCTCTTCCAGTGGGCGGGCCGCTGGCCTTCCGGCACGTCGTAGACGATCCACTTGGCGCTCTCGCGCAGCAGCAGCGCCTTGGTGGTGCCGACCTCCTCCTTGAGCTCGCGGCAGGCGGCTTCGACCGGCGTTTCGCCGCGATCGACGCCACCTTGCGGCATCTGCCAGGCGTCGGACTTCCCGGTGCGAAGCCCGACGAACACGCGGCGGTCGGCCGCGATCAGCATCAGCCCGACGTTCGGGCGGTAGAATTCGGGGTGGCCTGCCATCATGGGCGGAGCTGCGCCGGTTGGATGCCAAGGCGCGTCATGCAGTTATGGCGGCACTCGAAATGGCCGATGATCGGCACCAGTGAAAAGGTTGCCGGTGTCGTCTGCCGTCCGTGCCAGGCCATGATGGCATCGATCGCCTCGTTGTTGGGCTGCAGAACACCGAAAGCGTGCCGTGGCGTCCGGTCTCCGCCACTTTCGCCGAGCCATGCGACGAGACGGTCGAGAGTGCCGGCGACGCTGTCGCTCGCCAGCTTGTAGTCGAGGATGTTCGTGCTCCGTGCATATCCGACGCCCAGCTCCAGGGTCAGACCGCGAAGCACAGCGGTGTCCGGGGTGGGATTGATCTCGATCACTGCCAGGCCGCGATCGGCGATCTCCCTGATCAGGGGACGCGCAGTCGCTTCCGATTGCGAGACCGGACCCGGTGAACGGAAGACGAAGCCGACATAGCCGTCGCCGCGTGCCATCGCATTGCGCAGCCGGCGCAGATTCTCGGGCGAGTCGGCCGACGTCGCGATCGGCTTTATGCCGCGTTCAGCGGGTCCGTTCGGGTCCTCGACCGGCAGCATGAGATAGCTCTCATGGCCGCGCTCGCGGGCCCGCCTGAGCCAGCGCGGCAGGTCGGGCGTGCCGGGCAGGAAGGCGAGGCTCACTTCACCGGGCAAATCGTCGATGGCGCGTTGCATCAGCGGCTCGTTGGCCCCGACATCGATCATCAGCAAGCCCATGCGCGCGGGTGGCCCGGAGGAATCGAAGCGCCGGGAGTTGGCGATCCAGGGCATCCAGCCGCCGGCCGAGATCCGCGGCAGGCGCTGCCCGTCGGCAGTCACTTCAATCATTCCGGCCGCTTCGGCCGGTGGCAGGGTTCGAAAGCCAGCCGATGGCGGTTTGGGCGGCAGCTTCAGCGAGCCAGCCTTGGTTGGCGGCGGGATGGCTTCGGGCTCGGCGGCCGGCGTCGCCACCGGTTCGGCCGCCTTGGGCGCGCCGCTGCCAGCGCCGAAAGCCAGCAGAGCAGAGACGACGACCAGAGCGAGAACGAGCACGTAAGCGGCGATCAGGCCGCTTCGCGCTCGTTGCTTCCCGGTCTTCTGGCCGGCGGAGGCCACAGCGTCATCCCGCCGTTGGCCGTTCAGTCACCGCGCTTGCTGTAGAGCGAGATGCCGCGGATTAGGTCGGCCGCCCGCAGGAGCTGATAGTCGGCCACGGCCTCCTTCGGCGGTTCGTCGGGATCGCCCGACGGTGCCGGCGTGGCGCCGGCAGCCGGCTTGTCGTCCTTCTTGTCAGTCGGCTTGTCGGCCGGCTTCGCAGCTTCGGGCTTCGCATCGGCCGGCTTGTCGTTCGGATTGGTGATCGAACGGCGCAGGTTCTCCTCGCGGAAGCCGGGACGCTGCTGGATCGACTCGATCTTGGCGGGCTCGACCTCGATGTCGGGCTTGATGCCTTCCTTCTGGATCGACCGGCCCGACGGCGTGAAGTAGAGGGCCGTCGTGAGGCGGATGGCGCCGCCGCCGGTGACCTGCATGATCGTCTGCACCGAGCCCTTGCCGAAGGTCCGCGTGCCCAGAATGATCGCGCGCTTGTGGTCCTGCAGCGCGCCCGCGACGATTTCCGATGCGGAAGCCGAGCCGCCGTTCACCAGGACGACGATCGGCAGTCCGCCCGTGACGTCGCCGGGTTTGGCGTTCCAACGCTGGACGTCCTCGCTCTTGCGGGCCTTGACCGAGACGATCTCGCCCTTGTCGAGGAAGGCGTCGGACATGGCGATCGCCTGGTCGAGCAGGCCGCCCGGGTTGTTGCGCAAGTCGAGGATATAGCCCTTGAGCTTGTTGCCTGCTTCCTTCTTGAGCTTCTCCACGGCATCGAGGACGCCCGCCGTGCTCTGCTCGGTGAAGGAGGTGACGCGGATATAGCCGATGTCACCGCCTTCCAGGCGATAGCGCACCGACTTCACCTTGATGGTCTCGCGGGTGAGAGAGACATCGAACGGATCCTTGCCGGCGCGGCGGATCGAAATCTTGATCGGCGTGCCGACCTTGCCGCGCATCTTCTCGACCGCTTCCTGGAGCGTCAGCCCCTGAACCGGCTCGCCGTCGAGGGCGAAGATCAGGTCGCCCGGCATGATGCCGGCCTTGGAGGCGGGCGTATCGTCGATCGGCGACACCACCTTGATGACGCCGTTCTCCATCGTGACCTCGATGCCCAGCCCGCCGAACTCACCCTTGGTCTGGACCTGCATGTCCTTGTAGGTCTTCGGGTTCATGTAGCTCGAATGGGGATCGAGCGCGGACAGCATGCCGTTGATGGCGTTCTCGATCAGCGTCTTCTCTTCGGTCGGCTCGACGTAGTCGCGCCGGACGCGCTCCAGGACGTCGCCGAACAGATTGAGCTGTTGGTAGAGTTCGCTCTTGTCGCCGGTGGCGGGCTTGGGTGCGGCCTTGTTCTGCGCCCCCGCCGGCAGGGCGATTGGAACGGCCAGGAAAGCCAGGATCGCGGCGGCGGAAGCGATGCGCAAACGGGTCATTGGATTGCTTTCAGGGATTGTCGCCGGCCGGCACGGACGGGCGAACTCGGGGGCGAATGTTGGGCGAAGATACAGGGCGGTCTTTGGCAGGATCAAGGCGCTGACGGGTCACGGCGCTTCACAAATCAGGCCGAGACCGCCGTCGCGGGACGGGCGGTGGCCAGGAGCGACGGTCGGCTGGCCTGGGAAAGCATCGACTTTCCGGTCATTTCGGCCGGTTGCGGCACGCCCATCAGGGCCAGCAGCGTGGGGGCGACGTCGGCCAATTTGCCGTCGGCCAGCGAATGGACGGCAGCGGGGGCGTTGAACAGCAGGGCCGGCACCCGATTCAACGTGTGCTGGGTGTGCTTCTGGCCGCTGGCCTCATCGAACATCTGCTCGGCATTGCCATGGTCGGCGGTGACGAACAGGACGCCGCCGGCCGTCTTGATCGCGTCCATGAGCCGGCCGAGGCAGGAGTCGACCGCTTCCACCGCCTTGATGGCGGCACCGAGATCGCCCGTGTGGCCGACCATGTCGGCGTTGGCGTAGTTCACCACGATCAGGTCGAATTTCCCCGAGCCGATCGCCTCGACCAGCCTGTCGGTCACTTCCGGCGCGCTCATCTCGGGCTTGAGGTCGTAGGTCTGGACCGTTGGAGAGGGAACGAGGATGCGCTCCTCGCCATCGAACACACGCTCCTCGCCGCCGTTGAAGAAGAACGTCACGTGCGCGTACTTCTCCGTCTCGGCGATGCGCAATTGTTTCAGGCCGGCCCGCGAGATCGTCTCGCCCAAGCCCATCTTGATTGCTTCGGGCGGGAACAGCGTCTTGAGGAAGGGATTGAGCGCGGCCGAGTATTCCACCATGCCGACGGCCGCGGCGAAGCGCACGAGCCTCGCGCACTTGAAGCCGTCGAACATCGGATCGAGCAGCGCCGTCAGGATCTCGCGCGCACGATCCGAGCGGTAGTTGAACATCAGTACGCCGTCACCGTCCTTCATGCCGGCGTAGCCGCCGATCACCGTCGGCTTGACGAATTCGTCGTCGAGCCCGGCTGCGTATCCCTTGTCGACGGCCTCTTTGGGTACGCTTGCAAGTTCGCCCTTGCCGTCGACCATCGCCTCATAGGCGAGCGCCACGCGGTCCCAGCGCTTGTCGCGGTCCATCGGATAGAAGCGACCGGAAACGGTCGCGAAGCGGATCGGCAGGCCGGGCCGCAAGCCGCCCTCGACGTGCGCGATGCACTCGAGCGCGCTGCGCGGCGGCATGTCGCGGCCGTCGAGGAAGGCATGGATCGCGACCGGCACGCCGGTGCCCGCGATCAGGTTGGCGAGCACCACCAGATGATCTTGGTGCGCATGCACGCCGCCCGGCGAGACGAGTCCCATCAGGTGACAGGTGCCGCTGCTCTTCCTCAAGGTGGCGATCATGTCAGCAAGCAGCGGATTCTTCGCCAGCGATCCGTCCTCGATGGCGTTGTCGATCCGCGGTAGGTCCGGCACGGCGACGCGGCCGGCACCGAGGTTCATGTGGCCGACCTCCGAATTGCCCATCTGGCCCCTCGGCAGGCCGACGAAGGTCTCCGATGCGTCGATCAACCCCTGCGGGCAGGTCGCGACCAGCCGATCGAAATTGGGCGTCCGGGCATCGAGGATGGCATTGTCCCTGGGATCAGGCCGGAAACCCCAGCCGTCGAGAATGCACAGGACGGCCGGACGGGGAGGCGAGGCGGGCATCACGAGGCCTTGCCGGCGTGCGGACGCTTGTACTCGACGGCGTTGAACTTGTTGGGGCAGTTGAGGTCGCGCGGGTCGGTATTGGGATTTTGGTCCGGCACCTCGATCGCGCAGAACACGAACTCGCCCCGCGACTCGCCGTCGACGCTGATGTCGTAGGTGTAGGTGCCCGGTGGATCGCCCGGGATGATGCACCACGAACGCTGCAGCACGCCGTCCTGCACCGTCTCCAGCATGCGCGTCGTGGCCCGCGTCTTGTCGGCGCTGACCTCGGTTTCGGGACCGGCGATCACCTGTTCGGCCGGGCGCGACGTCGTCAGGACCTCGGTGAGGGACACGACCCGGTTCGGGCCGCCGAGATACATGCGCCAGCCGAAGCAGGCGCGGTTGAACAACAGCGGAATGGCATTGGTCTCGTAATGGCGCTGCTTGCCGTCGTCGCCGGCGATCGAGACATAGGGGATGCTGCGCACCGGCTTGGCCGCTGGCTTCTGGGCAGGCGTGGTCTGGGCAAGGGCGGCGGCGGAAACCGCGGCCAGGGCGAAGGTAGCGAGGACGGCGGTCCGCCACCGGAACAGGGTGCGCATGAGTGGCAATGTAGCCCCGCTTTTTCGTCAGAACAGAGGCAAAATCGACGCCGTTTCAGGCCTCTATTTCACGCCCGGTGATAGGGATGCCCGGCAAATAGCTGTTGGGCGCGATAGAGCTGTTCGGCCAGCATGGCCCGGGCGAGCAGATGGGGCCAGGTCATCGCCCCGAAGGAGATCACCAAGGCGGCCCGTTTCAGGAGTGGTTCGGGATGGCCATCGGCTCCCCCGATCAGGAAAGCGACATCTGACACAGAATCGTCACGCCAGCGGGCCAGGCGGGTGGCGAAGGCCTCGCTGTCCAGCACCTTGCCGCGGCGATCGAGGGCCACCAGCACGGCTTTCGCCGGCACGGCCGCCAGAAGCAGCTCGCTTTCGCGCTCGATCAGCTGGGCCGGCGGCAGCTTACGCTTCTCCTCCAGCTCGCGCAGCGCCAGCGGCCAGCGGATGCGGCCGGCGTAGTGTTCGTAGAGATCGCGCTCCGGGCCGCGGGCGGCGCGGCCAATGGCGGCGATCAGGAGTTTCACGCCGGCTTCTTGGCGCGCCGCGGGCGGGCGGCCTTGGCCTTTACTGGCTTGGGCTCGGCGGCCTCTTCCTCCAGAGCCCACATCTTCTCGAGGGCATAGAAGGCGCGGGGCTCGGGACGGAAGATGTGGACGACGACATCGCCGCCGTCGACCAGCACCCAGTCGCCGGTTTGTTTGCCCTCGACGGGAATGTAGCCGTGGCCGGCCTGCTTCAGCCGGTCGGCGAGATGTTCGGCGATGGCCACGACCTGGCGGTTCGAGCGGCCCGAGGCGATCACCATGTAGTCGGCGAAGGCGGACTTGCCTTTGAGGTCGATGACGACGACGTCCTCGGCCTTGTCTTCTTCCAGCGAGTGGCGGGCGAGGGCGAGCAGGGCATTGGAGGCCTTGCTCCGGTCGGGAAGCTGGCGGGCCCCCGTAGAGGAATTTCGATCGGTGATGGTCGTTCCTTTCGTCTTGGTCCCACTTGTTCGGGGCTTTCGCGGTCGCACGGCGCGGATGGCCGTGGCCGAATGACTGTCCAGCCGGCTCGGGATAAAGCACCAGGCCGGTGGTTCGCAAGAGGCGAGGCGGCGCTCCTGCTCCGCTGCCAGCCGGTAACGCGCGAAGGCGCGCGGGGCTGCCGAGGCCAGCGCGGGATAGCTCCAGCCGGGGCGGGCGAAGGCGGCGATCGGAATCTCGGCGAACAGCTCGCGCCATCCCAGCCAGTGTTTGAGCTGGGGCAGGATATCGGCGCCCATCAGCCAGACGAACCTGGCTCGCGGATAGAGGCGGCGCAGCGCCCGCACCGTGTCGAGCGTATAGCGCGTGCCAAGCAGCAACTCCGGCGCATCGACCCGGATGCGGGGGTGACGCGCGAGCTGCCGCGCGCGCGCCACGCGGGTCGGTAGCGGCTCCATGCCGTCATCGCTCTTCAGCGGATTCTGCGGCGAGACCAGCCACCAGACCTCGTCGAGGCCCAAGCGCCGCAGGGCTTCCAGGCTGATGTGGCGGTGGCCGTCATGGGCCGGATTGAACGACCCGCCCAGAAGCCCGATGCGGCGCGTCGTGTCGCGCGGCACGTCCGGCATCGGATGATGCGCGGAGGTCACGCGATCGATCTCATGGGCGCAGGGTGCCCTTGCCGCGCACGATGTTCTTGTAGGTGGTGAGTTCGACCAGGCCGACCGGCCCGCGGGCATGCATGCGGTTGGTCGAAATGCCGATTTCAGCGCCCAGGCCGAACTCGGCGCCGTCGGCGAACTGCGTGCTGGCGTTGTGCATGACGATGGCGCTGTCGACCTCGCCCAGGAAGCGTTCGGCCGTGGCCGCGTTGTCCGTCACGATCGTCTCGGTGTGCTGGCTGCCGTAGGTCGCGATGTGGCGGATGGCGCCCTCGACGCCGTCAACGGTGGCAACCGAAATCACCGGCGCCAGATATTCCGTGCGCCAGTCCTTCTCGGTGGCGGGCAGCGCCTTGGGGTCGCGCTTGCGAACGTCGCCGTCGCCGCGGACCTCGCAGCCCAGCTCGTGCAGCTTCGCCAGCACGGGCATCAGATGCGTGTCGAGTGCGGCACGGTCGATCAGCAGGGTTTCGGCGGCACCGCAGACGCTGACGCGGCGCATCTTGGCGTTGGCCACGAGATCGCGTGCCATGGCGAGGTCGGCGTCGCGGTCGACATAGACGTGGCAGATGCCGTCGTAGTGGCGCAGCACAGGCACGCGGCTTTCCTCGGTGACACGGTCGATCAGCGAGCGCCCGCCGCGGGGCACGATGAGATCGAGCCAGTCCATGGCCCGCAGCATCTCGCCGACCGCGGCACGATCGGTGGTGGGCACGAGGGCCACGCAATCCTCGGGCAGGCCTGATGTGGCCAGCGCACGCCGCAGCAACTCGACGATGGCGCGCGAGGAATGGAAACTGTCGGAGCCGCCGCGCAGCACCACAACATTGCCGGACTTGATGCAGAGCGCGCCGGCATCGGCGGTGACGTTGGGGCGGGCCTCGTAGATCACGCCGATGATGCCGATCGGCACCCGCACGCGGCTAATCACCAGACCGTTGGGTCGCGTCCATTCCTCGATCTTCGCCCCGACCGGATCGGGCAGCGTCCCGATATCGTCCAGCCCGTGGGCCATGGCCTCGATGCGCGCGTCGTTCAGCAGCAGGCGGTCCTGCAGGGCAGCCGTCATGCCGGCCGCCTGGGCCGCGGCGATATCCTTGGCATTGGCGGCGAGGATTGCCGCCTTCTCGTGCCGGATCAGCCGGGCGGCCTCAGCGAGGGTGCGGTTCTTGGCCTCGGTGCCGGCATTGCGTAGCGCGACGGCGGCAGCCTTCGCACGTCGGCCGAGTTCGGCCACGATGGCGACGGCGTCTTCAGCGGGCTTGGTCTGAACGTTCATCGGCCGCTCCAGTATGCCCTGCCGGGGCTCACTCGACCACGAGGTCGTCGCGATGGACGATCTCGTCGCGGCCGCGAAATCCCAGCAGACGCTCGATCTCCGCACTCTTGCGGCCGGCGATGCGGCGGGCATCCTCGGCGGCATAGGCCACCAGGCCACGGGCCAGAAGGCGGCCGGCGCGATCCTTCACGTCGACCACGTCGCCGCGCTTGAAATCCCCTTCGATGGTGGTGACGCCGGCCGGCAACAGGCTCTTGCCCGCCGAGAGCGCCCGGACGGCGCCATCGTCGACGGTCAGCGCGCCGGCTGTCTTGAGCGAACCCTTGATCCACTTCTTGCGCGCCGAGAGGGGTGAGGCCTCAGGGAGGAACCAGCTGCAGCGCGCCGTGCCGTCGATCAGCGCACCCAGGGCGCCGACCGCGCGGCCGTCGGCGATCGCCATGCGGCAGCCCGCGGCCATGGCGATGCGCCCGGCCATCAGCTTGGTCACCATGCCGCCGTTCGACATTTCGGAGGCGGCACTGCCGCCCATCGCCTCGATCTCGGGCGTGATCTCGCGGATCTCGGGAATGAACCTTGCCGAGGCGTTGCTGCGGGGATCGCTGGTATAGAGACCGTCGATATCAGACAGCAGCACCAGCGTGTCGGCGGAAATCATCTCGGCCACGCGGGCGCCCAGGCGGTCGTTGTCGCCGAAGCGGATTTCGTCGGTTGCGACCGTGTCGTTTTCGTTGATCACCGGAACGGCTTTCAGGCCGAGCAACGTGGCCATGGTCTGGCGCGCGTTGAGGTAGCGGCGGCGCTCTTCGGAATCGTCGAGGGTCAGCAGGACCTGCGCCACGGTGATGCCGTGGCGTGCAAGTGCGGCCTGGTAGGCATGGGCAAGCTGGATCTGGCCGGTGGCGGCGGCCGCCTGGCTTTCCTCGAGCTTGAGCGGGCCGGCGGCCAGTTTCAGGTGGGTGCGGCCGAGGCGAATGGCGCCGGAGGAGACCAGCACCACTTCGCAGTTTCCTTTGTGAAGGTGGGCGACGTCGTCGGTCAGGGCATCGAGCCAGTCGCGGCGGATTTCGCCGCGCGCTTCGTCCACCAGGATCGAAGAGCCGATCTTGACGACCAGCCGCCTGGAAGTGGCCAACGGGGAGCTGGCCTTCGGTGTCACGCGGCTTCCTTGTGGGTATCGCGCTGCTTCTCGACCAGCTTCATCAGCTCGTGGAGCAGGGGCTGCACGCCATGGCCGGCCACGGCGGAGATCACGTGCACCGTCTTGCGGCTGACCTTGGCGAGCTTGGCGCGCTTGGCCTCGATGTCCTCGGGCGTCATGGCGTCGGTCTTGTTGAGTGCCACCAGTTCCTTCTTGCGCGCGAGGTTGCCGCCGTAGGCGCGCAACTCGGCCCGCACGGTGCGGTAGGCGTCGGCGATATCGTCCTGGGTGCCGTCGACCAGATGCAGCAGCGCGCGGCAGCGCTCGACATGGCCCAGGAAGCGCGTGCCGAGGCCGGCGCCCTCATGCGCGCCTTCGATGAGGCCGGGAATATCGGCCATGACGAACTCGCGCTCGCCCACCTTAACGACGCCGAGGCCGGGATGCAGCGTGGTGAACGGATAGTCGGCGATCTTGGGCCGCGCGTTCGAGTTGGTCGACAGGAAGGTCGACTTGCCGGCGTTGGGCAGGCCGATCAAGCCGACGTCGGCGATCAATTTCAAGCGCAGCCATACCGAGCGTTCCTCCCCGGGCCAGCCTTTGTCGGCGCGGCGAGGTGCACGATTGGTCGAACTCTTGTAGTGCAGGTTGCCGTAGCCGCCGTCGCCGCCCTTGCACAGCACGACGCGCTGGCCGATCTCGGTAAGGTCGACCAACAGGGTCTCGTTGTCCTCGGCGAAGACCTGCGTGCCGCGCGGCAGGCGCAGCACGACATCCTTGCCTGCACCGCCGGTGCGCTGGGCGCCCATGCCGTGATGGCCGGTCTCGCCCTTGAAGTGCTGGGAATAGCGGTAGTCGATCAGCGTGTTGAGGCCGTCGACGCATCCGGCGATCACGTCGCCGCCGCGGCCGCCGTCGCCGCCGTCCGGTCCGCCGAACTCGATGAAC
>JAUXST010000362.1 GCA_030679805.1 Reyranella sp.
TATTCTGATCTCCGCGTTGCAGGGCCAGTGCCACTTGCTGCTTTAACGCAATACGCCAGTCCCCGCCTGGGGCAGGAATGGCGGGCGAGTCACGCCACTCCTGCGGCAGATCGGCAATTTCAACCTGCTGTGTGGGTGTCATGACGGTGAGCCAGTGGCAGAGGTTTTCCAGTTGCCTCACGTTGCCGGGTATATCCTGCGCAGCGAGATAATTCAGCGCTGTATCGCTGATGGCTTTGGCTGCAACGTTGAGCTCCCTGGCGCTCTTTTGCAAAAAATATTTTGCCAGTAAAGGGATATCCTCGCGCCGTTCGCGCAGCGGCGGCAGACGCAGGCGGATGACATTGAGGCGGTGGAACAAGTCTTCGCGGAACAGGCCTTGTTTGACGCGGTCTTCCAGATTCTGGTGGGTTGCCGCAATAATGCGCACATTTGCCTTGATCGGCTGATGACCGCCCACGCGATAATAATTGCCGTCAGACAGTACGCGCAGCAAACGCGTTTGTAATTCGGGCGGCATGTCGCCGATTTCGTCGAGGAAGAGCGTACCGCCGGAGGCCTGTTCGAACTTGCCCGACGACCGCTGCACGGCGCCCGTGAAAGCGCCGCGTTCGTGGCCGAACAGTTCGCTCTCGATCAGTTCACGCGGGATGGCGGCCATGTTGAGGGCCACGAACGGCCCCTTGCGACGCTTGCCGTAGTCGTGCAGCGCCCGCGCAACCAGTTCCTTGCCCGTGCCCGATTCCCCCGACACCATCACCGTGAGATCGGTCGACATCAGGCGGGCCAGCGCACGATAGATTTCCTGCATGGCAGGCGAGCGCCCGATCAGCGGCAGCCGTTCGCTCTCCTCCGGGGGATGCGCGCTGCGCGGCATCGAGGCGGCCGGAGCCGAAAGGGCCCGGTTCACTATCGAGACCAGTTCGTTGAGATCGAATGGCTTCGGCAGATATTCGAAGGCGCCTCTCTCGGTGGCACGCACTGCGGTCAGCAGTGTCGATTGCGCACTCATCACGATGATGCGCAGATCCGGCCGCAGCTTGCGGATGCGCGGCACGAGATCGAGGCCGTTCTCGTCGGGCATGACGACATCGGTAATGACCAGTTGGCCTTCGCCTTCCTGCACCCATTGCCACAGGGTCGCGGCAGTGCCGGTGCTGCGCACGGTATGGCCCTGCCGGCCCAGAGCCTGGTGCAAGACGGTGCGGATCGCGCGATCGTCGTCGGCGACGAGGATAGTTGCAGCGGCGCTCATATGGCGGCCTGTGAAAGTTGCATCGGCAGCATTACTCGGAACATTGTCCGGCCGGGCGCACTATCGAACTCGATGGCCCCGCCGTGGTCGTTGATAATCTTAGCCACCAATGCAAGACCCAGGCCGGTTCCCGTCGGCTTGTTTGTCACGAAGGCGTCAAACAGGTGCGCCCGGATCTCGTCGGACACGCCGCTGCCGTTATCGCGGACCGAAACGACCAGCGGCAGGTTGACGCGTGCCTGCTGGCCGGGCACCGCCAGACGCAGGCCATGCCGGAAGGCCGTCGACAATTCGATTTCGCGCTCGCCCTCACCCAGCGCCTCGCAGGCGTTCTTGACCAAGTTGAGAAAGACCTGGATGAGCTGGTCGCGGTCGCCGTGAACCTCGGGCAACGACGGATCGTAGGTCTCGACGAACCGGACACCCTTGCCGAAGCCGTTTTCGGAGAGACGGCGCACGTGATTCAACACCTGGTGAATGTTGATTGGGCCGCGCTCGATCGGGCGGCCGTCGGCGAACGCCTCCATTCGATCGACCAAAGCGACGATGCGGTCCGTTTCCTCGCAGATCAGGCTGGTCAGCTCGCGGTCGCTGTCGGGAACCGACTGCTCGAGAAGCTGGGCCGCTCCACGGATACCGGACAACGGATTCTTGACCTCATGGGCCAGCATGGCTGCCAGCGCACTCACCGAACGAGCTGCGCTTCGGTGCGACATCTGGCGGTCGATATTGCGGGCAATCGTCTGCTCCACCAGCGATACGGCAACCAAACCGTCACTGTCGGCAACCGGCGATAGCCGAAGCGCGCAGAACCGGCTGCCGATGCGCGGCGAGGCGAGCGTGATGCCGTTTTCCGCGACCGCGCCGCCGCTCGCCTCAACCTGCTCGAGCAATGAGAAGAGCGGCGTATCTTCGGGCACGAATTCATCCAGCGGATGACCGACCAGCCGCGCCCGGCCCGCCCCGAAGAACTGTTCGGCGGACAGATTGGCGTAGTGGATCAACCGGCCATGGTCGACGACAAGAATCGCCTCGGACAGTGAATCTAGGATAGCCACGGAAAATAGGTCGGGCGAACTGCTGGAACGCTTGAATGGGCGCAGAGGCATGCTAGGCCGCCTGCCGTTCGAGGACGGGCAGGAAGAAGGTGGCGAGCATTGCCCGCACTTTGGCCGGGTCGGGCTCACGATTGACGGCACCGCGGAAGTCAGCCGACGCCGGCAACCCCTTGGAGTACCAACCGAGATGCTTGCGCGCCATGCGCACTCCGGTTTCCAGCCCGTAGTGCTCGAGCATCGATTCGTAATGGGTGCGCACAGTGGCGTACTGCTCGGCAAGTGACGGATCGGGCAGCCGCTCGCCCGTCCGCAGATAGTGGATCGCCTGGCTGAGGAACCACGGCCGCCCGTAGGCGCCGCGCCCGATCATCACGCCATCGGCGCCCGACTGGGCCAGTGCCTGGTCGACGTCATCGAGTGTGTTGATGTCGCCATTCACAATCACCGGCAGGTTCGTCGCCGCCTTGACGTCGGCCACGAACGTCCAATCGGCGTGGCCGTCGTAGAATTGGCACCGCGTACGACCGTGCACGGTCAGCATCCGGATGCCGCAGTCTTCGGCGATGCGCGCGAGGCTAGGGGCATTCCGGCTGGCATCGTCCCAGCCCGTTCGCATCTTGAGGGTCACCGGCAGCTTCACCGCTTTGACCGTGGCCTCGAGGATCTTGGCCGCGTGAACCTCGTCGCGCATCAGTGACGACCCGGCATGGCCGTTCACGACTTTTTTCACCGGGCAGCCGAAATTGATGTCGATGAGCGCCGCTCCCCGGTCCTCGTTGAGCTTGGCCGCCTCAGCCATCACCTCGGGCTCGCAGCCGGCGAGCTGGACCGACATCGGGAATTCTTCGGGCGAGTTCTTCGCCATCAAAAGCGTCTTGCGGTTTTCGCGGACCATCGCGGCCGAAGCGATCATTTCGGACACGACGAGGCCTGCTCCGCCGCGCTTGACCATCCGACGAAACGGCATGTCCGTGACGCCGGACATTGGCGCAAGGATGACAGGGTCCTCGAGGCGGACCGGACCGATGTCGATGGGGCGGAGGTAGCTGGCTTCGGCCATTTCCCTTGCTCAGTTAATAGGCATCTTGTGCAGTGCACAATAATTGAGCGAGCATTACCGGGTCCAGCCCTCTTCTGCAAGCGTCCGAAGTGCACACACCTCTGCCCGGGTGTTATTAAACAGCCGTGCCCATCTGTACCGCCCTGATCCTCGCCGCCGGCCGCGGCAGCCGTTTCGGCGGCCTACTGCCCAAGCAATATGCGCTTTTGGGGGCGCAGCCGGTCCTGGGGCGCACTCTTGCGGCGCTGCGGGCGGCCCCTGGCATCGATCGAATCCAGGTCGTCATTGCCGCCGGGGACGAGGCTCGCTACCGGACGGCGGCCGCCGATTTCGACCTGCCGCCACCGATCCTTGGCGGACCAAGCCGACAACTTTCCGTGTTGAACGGCCTTGAGGCGCTGGCCACAGAAGCCCCCGACCTGGTCGCCATTCACGATGCTGCCCGCCCCTTTGTGCGGGCGGCTGACATCGCCGCCTGCCTAAAGGCGGTCGCAGCCTCGGGTGTCGACGGCGCCGTCCTGGGCATCCCGCTTGCGGACACACTGAAGCGCGTCACCCGCGGCGCCACCATCTCCGAAACGGTCCCGCGCGACAATCTTTGGCGCGCACAGACCCCCCAGATCTTCCGATTCGCGTCCTTGCTCCGGGCGCATCGAGATGCGGCGGCGCTCGGCGCCAGCGAGACCACAGCTCTCACCGACGACGCCGCCGTCGCTGAGCGCGCCGGCCTGAAAGTTGTCATGGTTGCCGGCAGCGGAGATAACACAAAAATCACGACTACCGAGGATCTGCAGCGCGTATCGACAATGGAAACACGCACCGCCTTTGGCTTTGACGTGCACGGCTTCGCGCCGGGCAACGCCGTGATGCTGGGTGGCGTCTCGATCCCGCACAACCACGCGCTCGGCGGCCATTCCGACGCCGATGTCGGGCTTCACGCGCTCACGGACGCGATTCTCGGCACGATTGGCGCAGGCGATATCGGTTTCCATTTCCCACCGTCCGACCCCCAATGGCGCGGCGTCTCCTCCGATCGCTTTCTCAAGCATGCGCTCGGCCTTCTGGCCGAGCGCGGCGGCCGGGTCATCCATCTCGACCTCACCTTGATCTGCGAGGCGCCGCGGATCGGCCCACACCGCGAGGCCATGGTCGACAGCATCGCGCGCATCGCCGGCATCGGGCGAGACCGCGTCAGTGTGAAGGCGACGACCACGGAAGGGCTGGGCTTCACCGGCCGTCGCGAGGGAATCGCGGCCCAGGCGGTCGCCACCGTCGAAGTGCCGAGAAGCTAAAAGTCAGGGGTCCATCGTATGTTCGATCATGAATTGAGGACGGCCGCGGAGCACGTGCTGGTCGCCTGTCGCGCGCGCAAGCTCAAGGTCGTCACCGCCGAGTCGTGCACCGGCGGATTGATCGCCGCCGCCCTGACGGCCATCGCTGGCTCGTCGGATGTCGTCGAGCGCGGCTTCGTCACCTATGCCAACGAAGCCAAGCGTGAAATGCTGGGTGTGTCGTGGGACACGCTGCTGGGGCATGGCGCGGTCAGCGAGCCCGTGGCCCGCGCGATGGCGGCGGGCGCCCTCGCCCATTCGCAGGCCGATCTCGCCGTGTCGGTGACGGGCGTCGCAGGCCCTGGCGGCGGTACCGAGGACAAGCCCGTCGGGCTGGTTTACCTGGCGGCTGTCCGATTGGGCCACGAGCCGGTCGCCGAGCGTCACGTCTTTCCGGGCGATCGCGACGCGATCCGCCGTGCCTCTACGCTTACCGCTCTTGCGATGCTGGCGTCGCTGGCCGAGCAATAGGCTTGCCGTAGAGCTGGGTGGCCCGCGCCTCGAAGGCCGAGACCATGCGGCGGACAGCCTCGGCGAAGAGTAGGCGGACCGTCTGCTGCAGCAGCATCGAGCGGAAGTCGAATTCCAACTCGAAGTCGATCATGGTGCCGTGCGGGTCGGGCTGAAACGTCCAACGGCTGATCAGCCGGCGGAACGGACCTTCGATCCCCGCGGTGTCGATGCGCGGACCGCCGGGATGGTCGGGTACGAGTTCGATCCGGGAAACGAACTTCTCGTGAAACGGCCCGAAGCCGATCGCAAGTTCGGCGATCTCGACATTGCCGTCTCGCTGACGCACCCGGGCCGCGTGACACCACGGCAGAAACTCGGGGTAGCGCGCAACATCGGCCACGAGGTCGAACAGCTGCATCGGCGAATGGCCGACGAGACGGCGCTCGGCGTGGCGGGTGGGCAAGAAGCCGTCAGCCCTTGCGCTGTGCCGCGCGCGCCGCACGAAGGTGCGCGAAGTCGTCGCCGGCGTGATAGCTCGAGCGCGTCAGCGGCGATGCGGAGACCATCAGGAAGCCCTTGGCGCGGGCGAGATTCGCCAGTTCCTCGAATTCCGTCGGTGTCCAGAAACGATCGATCGGCGCGTGCTTGGGGGTGGGCTGCAGGTACTGGCCGACCGTCAGGAAATCGACGTCCGCTGCCCGCAGATCGTCCATCACCTGCAGGATCTCCTCGCGGGTTTCGCCGAGGCCCACCATCAGGCCGGACTTGGTGAACATCGAGGGATCGATTTCCTTTACCCGCGCCAGAAGGCGCAGCGACGTGAAGTAGCGCGCGCCGGGCCGGATCGTCGGGTAGAGGCGCGGCACAGTCTCGAGATTATGATTGAAGACATCGGGGCGCGCCGCCACGACCGTCTCGATGGCGCCGGCCTTGCGCATGAAGTCCGGCGTCAGGATTTCGACCGTCGTGCTCGGCGCCGCCACATGCAGCGCGGAAATCACCTGGGCGAAGTGCCTTGCCCCACCATCGTCGAGGTCGTCCCGGTCGACCGATGTCACGACCACATGCCCCAGTCCCAGCTTGCCCACCGCCTCGGCAATGTTGCCCGGTTCGTGCGGGTTGAGGGCGCCAGGCTTGCCGGTGGCGACGTTGCAAAAGGCGCAGGCCCGCGTGCAGACCTCGCCCATGATCATGAAGGTCGCATGCTTCTGCTTCCAGCACTCGCCGATATTCGGGCAAGCCGCTTCCTCGCATACAGTGGACAGGCCATACTGGCGCATCAGCCGCTTGGTCTCGGCATATTCCGGCGAGTTCGGCGCGCGTACTCGTATCCAGTCCGGCTTGCGCCGAATCGGATTGTCGGCCCGGTGCGCCTTTTCAGGGTGTCGCTCGGCGCGGCTCAGGGGAAGCTTGTCGGGCGATCCGTCCATGACGCCCTAGATATGGAGCGTCCGGCCGTACGCCGCCAGTACCGACTCGTGCATCATCTCGGACAGTGTCGGGTGCGGGAATACCGTGGCCATGAGTTCGGCCTCGGTGGTCTCCAACGTCTTGGCGATGCTGTAGCCCTGGATCAGCTCGGTCACCTCGGCGCCGATCATGTGGGCGCCCAGCAACTCGCCGGTCTTGGCGTCGAAGATCGTCTTGATGAAGCCCTCGGGTTCGCCCAGCGCGATCGCCTTGCCGTTGCCGATGAACGGGAACTTGCCGACCTTGAGCTGCAGACCCTTGGCTTTGGCTGCAGCCTCGGTCAGCCCGATGCTGGCCACCTGCGGCTGGCAATAGGTGCAACCGGGGATGTTCTCGGTCTTCATCGGGTGAACGCCCTTGGTGCCCGCGATCTTCTCGACCACCAGCACGCCCTCGTGCATCGCCTTGTGCGCGAGCCACGGCGGCCCCGCGACGTCGCCGATCGCATAGACCCCCGGCTCGCCGGTGAAGCCCCACTGGTCGATCGCGATGTGGGTCTTCTCGACCTTCACCTTGGTGCCTTCGAGACCCAGGTTCTCGACATTGCCGACAATGCCCACCGCACTGATCACGCGGTCGACGGTGATCTCCTGGCTCTTGCCGCCCGCCGTGATCGTGGCAGTGACGCTGTTGGCTGCCTTCTTGAGGTTGGACACGGTGGCGCCGGTCAGGATCTTCATGCCCTGCTTCTCGAACGCGCGCTTGGCGAAGGCCGAGATCTCCTCGTCCTCGACCGGCAGGATACGATCAAGGACTTCACACACCGTCACCTCGGCGCCCATGGTGCGGTAGAAGCTCGCGAACTCGATGCCGATCGCGCCCGAGCCGACCACCAGCAGCGACTTGGGAAACTCCGGTGGCACCATCGCTTCCTTGTAGCTCCACACCAGCTTACCATCCGACTCGAGACCCGGAATCTGCCGCGCGCGGGCGCCGGTTGCCAGGATCACGTTCTTGGCGGTGAGCGTCATATTGCTCTTGTCGTTCATCGCCACGGCAAGCTTGCGGAGCGCCCCTTCGCTTCCGGCCAGCTTGGCCGTGCCGTCGAAGACCGCGATCTTGTTCTTCTTCATCAGGCCTTTGACGCCATTGCTGAGCTGATTCGCGACCTTGCGCGAGCGTTCGACGATCTTCTTGGGAT
>JAUXST010000365.1 GCA_030679805.1 Reyranella sp.
CCGTGGCTGCGGCGCCCGTCGATGCACTGGATTTCGTCGGCATCGGCGTCCACGGCCCGCGCAAGACGATCGACAAGATCGTGAACGGGCTGAAGTTCCTGTCCTAGACGCTCAGGAGCGGCTGACGTGGGCCGACACGCAGCGCCAGCCCTCGGGTCGGCGCTGCCAGTCGTCGGTGTACCACCCCGCGCCGGCAGTACCGTCGGGCTTCCTGTAGCTCGTGCGGGCGTGAATGATGGCGAAGTTGCCGAGCAGCCGGATCTTCACATCGTGCTCGCGGATGTCGGTGACGGGCGAGCCGCGTCCGATCTGCGCCAGGAACTGGGCCCGATCGATCAAGGTGCCGTCGGGATTGGTGTTGTGGAAATCCGTCGCCAGATGCGCATCGAACCAGCGCACATCGGCCTCGCCGACGGAGCGGACGTAGTGGTGATTGAGATCGGCCAGCACGGCGAGGTCGGTCGGATCGCTCATGTCGTAGTCCTCCAAGCTTCGGGATCAGGCCAGGAAGAGACGGGCACCGGTCGGCACGGCGCGCGCCTTGTCGAGGGCCTCCATCGTGGTTTGGTAGCCGACCTCGACGGCGGCGTCGAAGCTCGTCCAGTCGAGCAGGTCGATGTGGTTCATCGGCGGCGTGATCAGCAGGTCGGCGGCGGCGCGATCTTCCAGCGCCCGCGACGTGCTGGCCACCAGCGCCGACCGCAGCAGGATGCGGACGATCGAGGGGATCGGCAGCGTCTCGTCGCGCCGCCACAGCAGGCGGCGGAAGAATTCCCAGGGAGACCATGGCTCCATGACGCCGGCGCCGGCTGCCAGCGCCCCGCCGGTGTCGATGTCGATGCCGACGGTGACGCCGCGGCCCAGCCGCCGCATCGCGCGCACCGGGAAATTGTCGATGACGCCGCCGTCGACATGAACCTCGCCGGCCTGGTTGAAGGGCGGCAGCACACCCGGGATCGACACGCTGGCGCGCAACCAGCGCCACAGCCGGCCGACGGTATGGGCGTCGGCGGCGGAGGTCGTGAGATTGGCGGTGATGCAGAAAAAGGGCAGCGTCAGGTCCTCGATGTCGCGCTCGTCGAACGCCGTGCGCAGCAATCTGCTGACCCGCCTGCCGGCAAACAGCGAGATCGCGGGAATGGTGTAGTCGCTCAGCGGATTGGTATCGACGAACGACTTGCGGAAGCGTTCCCGAAGCTCCTCGTCGGTCCAGCGCGCGGCCACGCCGGCGGCCACGATGGCGCCCATGCTGGTGCCGCCGATCAGGTCGATCGGCACGCCCGACGCGCGCATTGCCTTGACGACGCCGATATGGGTGAAGGCCCGGGCACCGCCGCCCGCCATGACAACGCCCACGGCATGGCCCGTCAGGAGCCGTGCCAGCCGGTCGATGTCGGAATGGATGTCGAGGCGGACATGATGATGCTGCCCATACAGTCCGCCGGCCAGCATGGCCGCGGTCGAGCCGGGAGCGGGATCATGACCTTCATGCAGCAGCACCAGCTCGCGGCGGCGATGAAACACCGCACCGGTCCGCGCCGTCTCGATCTCGAAGGGTACCTTGGTTGGATGGTCATTGCCGGCACTGCGCACCACCACCAGGCAGTCGGCCTGGCGCAGGCAGAGTTTGGTCCAAGGCGTGAGCGTCGAATCGGCGCGATAGAGGACGAAGGACGATTCCATCTCGCAGCGGGCGAACCATTCAGGTTCCTCGTGTTGCGAGTCCTGGCCCAGCATCTGGACCTGGGTGCCGAGCCGGCCGAGGGCTCCCGCCAGCAGCACCGCGAAACGCGCCGACGGCACGTCCGGACCGGACGGCAGGATGGCAAAGGTCCGTGGCTGGCGACGGCGCTTGCCCGGCGGGGCGGCGTTGCGCGCTGCGACGTATCGCATGAGCGTCGGCAATACCTCGGGGTGCCGCTCCGTCAGCGTGTCGAAGTCGGCCCGCGACAGCCGCCACACCTCGCTGTCGCGCAGGGCCGCGACGCTGCGCGTGCGCTCGCCTTCGGACAGCAGGGACATCTCGCCCACGATGTTGCCGGGCGTGATCTCGGCGATCAGGATCGGCTCCTCGACCTCCTCTTCCTCGTGCCGGAAGACGCCGAGGCAGCCGCTTGCCACCAGATAGACGGCATCGGCGGCCTCTCCCCGACGGAACAGCGGCGCGCCGCCGGGCAGGACGAGCAACTGCAGCTGACGCTCGACCGCCGTCAGGCTCTTGGTGTCGAGTTCGGCGAACAGGGGCGCATGCAGCAGGGCCCGGCGGAGCCGCAGCCGGGGTACGTCCTCTTCGGGTGCGAGGATGCTCACCCGTGGTGTCTCACGGCGCACCGAGGCCTTTCAGTGCCCATCCGATCGTCTGGTCGGCACGCGTCCACACCATCTCCCGCCATTTGTCGCCCGACGGAAAGAACCGCTCCTTCATGTCGGCCTTGAGCTCGCGGCCCAACGCGGAACGGACGTCGCCGCGCTGGTGCAGCCAGTTGTCGGCGCGCACGGCGCCCAGCACCTCAGGCACGGAATAGGTGCCGTACTCGATGGCGATCGGCGTCACTTCCGCATCGGGCAATTCCTGGGGGAAAGCGTCGGTCATGATGCCGACCACGACTGCGGAGGTCGACGTTCCACCTTCCGGCGAGGTCAGTTCGTCGCCGTACCACGCCTTGGCGCGCGGGAACGACTTGGCGGTCGGCGTCACCGCGCAGATCAGTTCGCCGTGTCCGAAGGGGCCGAGGCCGGTGTGAAAGTCGATGATCCCCACCCGGCGGGCACGGGACAGTTCCTGGCGGGCGATGGCGCGGATGGTGCGATTGCTCCAGGTCGGTGTGTTGCCGCCAAAGAAGATGCCGTCCGGATGGGTGTACTGGCCGCTGCTGAGCGCACCCTGCAGGCCGAAAGCGCCGTGCTTCTGGGCGTAGGCGGCAAACACCCGCTCGGTCTCGGCCTTGCCCGCCTCGGACCAATCCTGCGGCAGCACGGCGTCGGCGATGGCGAGATAGCCGTCGTTCCTGGGATAGGGCTTGTCGTGATCGACGAAATTGCGGTTGAGATCGACGTTGTCCTCGGTCACCCGGCGCGTCCAGGCGAAGCCGTAGGGATTGATGGCATGGACCACCAGCGCGCCGGTGTCCTTGGGCAGCTTCGACGGGCCGCCGCTTCGCAGCCAGGCGATCTCGGCGCCGGAGCCGCAGTGACCCTCGACGCCATGCGTGCCGGCGATCAGCACCAGCATGTTGGGGGCGTCGTCGGGCCCGAACCGCGCCGTGTCGAGATAAAGCGCTTCGTCGTTGGGCCCGCGCGCCTTGGGGTTGAGCCAGGACCGCAGCGCCCCGCCGGCCTGTGCTGCAGCACTGCAGAATTTCGGACGCGCCTCGGCGTAGCTTTCGGAAAAGCACTCTGGAACTGAAACCATTTAATCCTCCCGCCACCATCGTAGCCGGTTTGGCGGCGGGCCGGAAAGCAAGACCGGTCGGCCCGGTCCGGCCTCTAGCTGTCGTACTTGAGCAGCGTCTCCACCGGCACTTTGAGTTTCTTGCGGCCCTCAAGGAAGGTGAGTTCGATCACGCAGGCCGCCGCTGGCACCACGCCGCCGACCTGCTCCAGGAGCTTGACCGCGGCCGCCATGGTGCCGCCCGTGGCCAGCAGATCGTCGACCAGTACGACGCGTGCGCCCTTCTTGATGGCGTCCTGCTGAATCTCGATCGTGTCGGTGCCGTACTCCAGCGCATAGGTGTGGCGCACCGTGATGCCGGGCAACTTGCCCTGCTTGCGCATCATCACGAACCCGGTGTTGAGCGCCAGAGCAAGCGGTGCCGCCAGCAGGAAGCCGCGCGATTCGACGCCGGCCAGGACGTCGGGCTTGTAGGGCCGGAGCGCGTCGGCCATCTGCTCGATGGTCGCGTGCCAGGCCTTGGCGTGCGCCAGCAGGGTCGAGATGTCGTAGAACAGGATGCCCGGCTTGGGAAAATCGGGGATTGAGCGGATGTGCTTCTTGAGATCGATGTCGTTGCTCATGACTCTTCCTGATCAGCTGTAGGCCGGGGGCGGTTCGAAGCTGCGGTATTCCTTCTCCAGCAGCTTGGCGAATTGGATGCAGGTGTAGTCGCCGTACTGCGGGCCGATGATCTGCACGCCGACCGGCAGGCCGTCCGCCGTCAGGCCAATCGGGGCCACCGTCGCCGGAAGGTAGGTTAGGCCCGCGTAGCCGGCCCAGAAGATCTGGTCGACCACGGGCACCTTCCTGTTGTTGACCACGATCGTACGCAGATGGCGCAAGCCCTTTTGGTCATGCGGGAAGGCCGCCGTCACCGCGACCGGGCACAGCATCAGGTCGTAGTCCACGAAGAAGGCATCCCAGGCCAGCCGCATGCGGTGGCGTTTCTCGTTGAGCTGCAGCCAGGTGCGGTGTGGGAGCGAATTGCCGCGCTGCATCTGGGCGAAATAACTCCTGTCGTCCGGCGCCAGACCGGCTGCATCCTTCCGCGCCTGCTCGTAGACTTGGTCGCTCATACGCGCCGACGTCGCTGCACGCAACAGGCGGACAAAGACGTCGTTGAACTCGGCAGTATCGAAGGCCGGCCGTGCCGTCATGCTCACCTTGGCCTTCTTCTTGCTCAGGAAGGTGGCGATCTTCTGAAGCTGCTCCTGGACGGAGTCGTCGACTTCGGCGTTGGGGTCGCTGAGCAGCACCGCCACCTTGAAGTCTCGCAGGCTCTTCTTTTTCGAGCGCGGCAGGCTGAGCGTCCAGCCACGGCCGTCGATGGCGTCGGGGCCGGCCATCGCATCCATTGCGATCTCAAGATCCTCCGCGCCGCGTGCCAGTGGACCCACTACGCCGATGTCGCCGTAGGCCACGGCGCCGGCGAGGGCATGTCCCTTCGGGCACACCACGCCCCAGGTCGGCTTGTGGCCCCAGACGCCGCAATAATGCGCGGGGTTTCGGATCGAGGCGCCGATGTCGCTACCCGCCTCGATGCCGGTGAGGCCGGCCGCCAGTGCCGCACCCGAGCCGCCCGACGAGCCGCCGGGTGTACGGCCGAGGTTCCAGGGGTTGTTGGTCGAGCCGTAGACCTCGTTGTAGCTCTGCCAGTCGGCCAGGTTCAGCGGGATGTTGGTCTTGCCGAACAAGGTCACGCCGGCGGCTGTCATGCGTTGGGCGACCAGCGAATCGGTCTTGACGATGGCGTCCTTGAAGGCGGGGTCTCCCCAAGTCGTCGGGTAGCCCGCGATGTCGAACGACTCCTTGATGGTCATCGGCACGCCGTGCAGCGGCCCCAGCTTCTTGCCCGCTTTGACGGCCTTGTCCGCCGCCTTGGCCCGCTTGCGCGCACCCTCGATGTCGGTGGCAATGATGGCGTTGAGTTCGGGATTATAGGCTTCGACCCGCTTCAGATAGAGGTCGAGGAGTTCGAGGCAGCCGATCTTCTTTTTCCGGACCGCCGAAGCAAGCTGCTTGGCGGTCCGGAACGGGAGGGCGAGGGACATGGGG
>JAUXST010000366.1 GCA_030679805.1 Reyranella sp.
TGTTGATGCACGCGAAAGCCCATGACGAACTCGTCGCGCGTCCCCTTGTCGCCACGCTTCACATAGAGGTTGCCGATGTGGCTGTTGAAGGTGGGCTCGGGACGGCCACGGTCGAAGTCGATCTTCAGGAAGCCTATAGGCGCGCGATCTTCAATCAAGGGGGCTTCGAGCAAACGCTAACTCCGGGTCTCGAGTTGTCGATGGCGGCTCAGCAGCGAAAAGGCGCCCAGCCCCGCCAGCACGTCGTGGCGCCGGCCGTAGAGGCGGCCCCTCACCTGGACCATATGCTCGTCGTGGCCGATCACCTCGCCTTCCGCCTGCAGCCAGTCGCCGATCCTTCCCGGGCCGAGATAGTCGATCGACAGACGCAGCGTCACGGCGCGGCGTTTCAGCGTGTGCCACACCGCCGTGCCCATCGCCGAGTCGAGAAAGGCCGCCAGCATGCCGCCATGGACGATGCCCAGCGCATTGGCATGCTGCGGCCCGGGCAGAAAGCCGCGGATGGCGCGGCCATCCTCGATCTTCTCGAACCACGGCCCGTTGGCGGCGGCGAAACCGGAGGCTTCAGTGAGGCGGCGAAAGCCGTCGGGGACGCGTGCGGGGAGGATGGACACGCGCCATCTTAGGCAATCCGCGCCAGAAGGACGAGACCGTAGCCGACATACCAGGTGGCAATCGTCGTGATCAGCCGATTCGACCAGAGGCGGAACTGCTTGTCGGTCAGCTTCTCGAGCAGGAGCTTGCCCAGCGAGGCGCCGATCATCGACGAGGCGATGGCGACACAAAGGAACCACGGCTCGACCTGCCCCACCTCGGCGATCAGCGCGCCAAAGTAGAGAAGCTTGAAGCCGTGACCGAAGACCTGGCACGCGGCCTTGGTGGCGATGATCTGCCGCCGCTCAAGCGGCGAGCGCAGGAACATGGTGTCGAGCAGCGGCCCGGTGACGCCAGTCAGCAGCATCAGCATCATTGAGAACAATCCCGTGCCCGCGACCTGCAACGGACCGAAGGAGCGCGGCAGGATGCTTTCGGGAATGGCGCGGATGATGAAGGGCGAGAGACCGAGCAGCAGGAGCGCCACCGCCTTGTCGGGTACGTAGAGCGTGATCGACCACAGGCCGACCGAGACGATGCAGCCCGCGACGTAGAAGACCATGCTCTTCCAGACGATATGCCGCCACCACAGCAGCGCCCGCCAGCCGTTGGACGCCATCTGCGTGACGGCATGCAGCACCATGGCGGTGGGCAGCGGGAAGATGAACAGCAGGACGCCGATCAGGATCAGACCGCCGGCCATGCCGAAAATACCCGACAGAAAGGCCGTGCCGATCATCAGCAGGCTGAGCGAAGCCGCCATCAAAGCCGTCATGACCGTCCCCGCGAAATGTAGGCAGACGCTAGGCCGGGCTTATCCAGCGTTCAAATATATGATATATGCACTTTCGATACTTTATGAATATATCCAATGGAACTCCGCCATCTTCGCTATTTCGTCGCTGTGGCCCATGAGGGCCACATCACGCGCGCGGCCGAGAAGCTCCATATGCAGCAGCCGCCGCTCAGCCAGCAGATCCGCGCGCTGGAGCGCGAGATCGACGCCCAGCTGTTCGTCCGCCACCCGCGCGGCGTGGCGCTGACCGATGCCGGCCGTTCGTTCCTGGCCGATGCCGAGGCGGTGCTGGCCGCGGTCGATCGCGCGGCGGCACGGGCCCGCCGTACGGCGCGCGGCGAGACCGGCCGCATCGCCGTGGGTTTCACCACCTCGGCGCCCTTCCATCCCCTGGTGGCGCGCGCCATCCGCGAGTTCCGCCAGACCCGGCCCGACGTCTCCTTCGTGCTGGAGGAAAGCAGCTCGGGCGATCTTCTGGGCGGCCTGCGCGAGGAGCGGCTGGATATCGCCTTCATCCGCTCGGGCACGGTCGATGCCGAGGGGCTCGCCATCCACGCGCTCCTCCAAGAGGACATGGCGGCGGCGCTGCCCACCCGCCACAGGCTCGCGCGCCGCCCCGACCTGACGCTCCGGGATCTCTCGGCCGAGGATTTCATCCTCTACCGCCGGCCGGACGGGCGTGGCCTCTACGACGTCATCATCGCGGCCTGCGCCCAGGCGGGCTTCAGTCCGCATGTCAGCCAGGAGGCGCCGCGCATCGTGTCGACCCTCAACCTCGTGGCGGCAGGCCTCGGCATCACCATCGTGCCGGCGTCCTTGAGCCGCCTGCCGCTGGAAGGTGTAACCTACCGCATGCTGAAAGGCCGGCCGGCGCTGAAAGTGCCGCTCAACCTCGCCTGCCGCCGCGACGAGCGTTCCGCCGCGACGCTGGCCTTCATCGACCTGGTGCGACGTCTGCCGTCATGAAACCGATCAAGCCCCCCATCATCAAGACAATCGGGCACTCCAATCAGCCGATCGAGCGCTTCGTCGATCTGCTGAAGGCCGGCGGCGTCCAGGTGCTGGTCGATGTGCGGTCCACGCCCTATTCACGCCGCTTCCCGCAGTTCGGCCGCGAGCGTCTGGCGGCGCATCTCGCCATCAACGGCATCCTCTACCGCTACGAAGGTGCCGCCCTCGGCGGCAAACCGAAAGACGGCGGCAGCTACGACGATCTCGCCAACCGTCCTGAGTTCAACGAGGCGCTCGATCGCCTGATCGCCGGCGCGGCCGACACCACGCTCTGCTTGATGTGCGCCGAGAAGGAGCCGCTCGACTGCCACCGCACGGCGCTGGTGTCGCGGCGCCTGGCCGAGCGGGGCGTCACGGTAGAGCATCTGTTGGTCGACGGAAGGCAGGAGCCGCACGTGGTCCTCGAGGAGAAACTGCTGGCGGCGAGCGGCGATGGTGCGCCTGACCTGTTCACCCCGGCCGAAGACCGCGCCACCCGGCTGGCCCGCGCCTGGACGGCCCGCGAACGGGCGATGCGGCGGACCTGAAAGCGGCAGGCCGCGCCCTCCCGGATTGCCGCACAGCGGCCGCGTTGCGTTGACAGCCATTCCGGCAGTCCGCACGCTTTGCCGACAGTCTGGAGGCAGCATGGCACGCTTCGACCGGGTGATTCGCGGTGGCATGATCGTCGACGGCAGCCGTCTGCCGCGGTTTCGCGGCGATATCGGCATCAAGGACGGGCTTATCGCCGAAATCGGCCATATCGACGCTGGTGCTGCCGACGAGACCATCGACGCCGCCGGGTTGATCGTGGCCCCCGGCTTCATCGATCTGCACACCCATTATGACGCCCAGCTCTTCTGGGATCCCTACTGCTCGCTGTCGTCCTGGCACGGCATCACCTCGGTCGTGATCGGCAACTGCGGCTTCGGCTTCGCCCCCGTGCGCCCGGCCGAACGCGAGCGCGCGATGATGTCGATGACGCGGGTCGAGGCGATCCCGATGGCGTCGATGAAGGCCGGCATGCCGTGGGATTGGGTGACGTTCCCCGAGTTCCTGAACAGCGTCGATGCCGCGCCAAAATCGGTGAACATCCTGCCCTACCTGCCGGTCTCGCCGCTCCTGATCTGGGTGATGGGTTTCGAGGCGGCCAAGGCCGGCAAGATGCCGACGCCGGAGCAGCATGCCGAACTCAGGCGCCTCCTCAACGAGGCCATGGATGCCGGCGCTTGCGGCTGGTCGGCGCAGCGCATGCTGCCGACAGGACCCGCCGCGGTGCAGCGCGACTACGACGGCACGCCGATGCCGACCGACGTCATGCACGACGAGACCTGCCGCGAATTCGCGCGCGTTCTGGCCGAGCGCAACGACGGCTTCATGCAGATGCTGCTGATCTCGGGCGACAATGCCCGCGACCGCGCCTTCTACGAGGAGATGTCGAGCCTGAGCGGCCGGCCGATGATCATGAACGTCGTGCAGGCCTTCGATCACAAGCCGGAAATCCATCGCCGCGTGCTGCGCTGGCTGAAGAGCTGCCGCGAGCGCGGCATCCGCGTGGTCGGCCAGGGCCTCACGACCGATGCGGGCTTCACCTTCACGTTCGAGGACTGGAACCTGTTCGACGATTCGCAGGCCTGGTGCGATGCCACGACCGGCACCCGCGAGGAGCGGCTGGCGAAGCTTGCCGATCCCGCGCGCCGCACTGCCTTGCGCGACAACCTGCCGTTCACCGCGACCGGCCCGTTGCCGCAGATCGCCATTGTCGGGCCGAAGCTCGAGAAGAACAGGCAGTGGCTCGACTACACACTGGCGCATGCCGGCGAGAAGATGGGCAAGCATCCGGTCGACGTCATGCTCGACATGGCCGTCGAGGAGAACCTCGAGACCGAATTCTTCGCAGCACCCCCCAACGGCAAGATCGAGCACCTGAAGGAACTGGTCGACGATCCCTATATCCTGTTCGGCGTGTCGGACGGCGGCGCGCACACCAAGTTCCTGACGGCGGGCCGCTATCCCACCGAGACGATCTGCAAGGTGGTGCGCCAGCACGGCATGTTGAGCCTCGAAGACGTGCACTGGCGGCTCTCCGCGCTGCCCGCCGAAGTCGCGGGCTTCCGCGGCCGCGGTGTCCTGAAGAAGGGCGCGCCGGCCGACATCGTGATCTACGACTACGATGGATTGAAGGTGCTTCCCGACGAGATCGCGCACGATCTGCCGGGCGGCGAGTGGCGGCGGGTGCAGCGCGCGTCGGGCTACAAGTACGTCCTGGTGAACGGCGACGTCACGATCCGCGACGACCGGCAGACCAATGCCCGCTCGGGTCGCCTGCTGCGCCACGGTGCCTGAGATCTCGGGGGCCTGAAGCCGCCCTGCCTCGCGGAACGTGCTAGGCTCGGGGCAATAGCCCCGGGGGGATACGAACGATGCGGATGATCTCGCTGCTGCTGGTTGCCTTGGTCGCTTTGATCCACACCGGCTTTCTGGTCCTGGAAATGTTCTATTGGAACCATCCAGTCGGGCAGCAAATCTTCAACATGACACCCGAGGTCTCGGCTTCGTCCGCCATCCTCGCCGCCAATCAGGGTCTTTATAACGGATTCCTGGTCGCCGGATTAATCTGGGGCCTGGTGACCGGCCGCCGCGACGTAAAGGTGTTCTTCCTCGCCTGTGTGATCGTGGCCGGCGTCTACGGCGGGCTGACGGCCAAGACCACGATCTTCTACAGCCAGGCCCTGCC
>JAUXST010000383.1 GCA_030679805.1 Reyranella sp.
GAGCTTCGGCAGTCCCGGCCTGTCGGGCGTGATCGAGAACCTGATGCCGAGCGTCGTCGGCATGGATCCCATGGACATCGAGCTGGTGAATGCCGTGCTCGCCACCAAGTCGACGCAGTCGCGCGGCGGCGTCGTGCGCCAGGCGATCGCCGCCATCGAGAACGCGCTCCTCGACATCAAAGGCAAGGCGCTGGGCGTGCCGGTCTATCAGCTGTTCGGCGGCAAGCTGCGCGACCGCATCCCCGTCTACTGGTCGCACTGCGGCTCCTACCGCATGCGCAATCCCGACATCTGCGGCACGCCGGCGGTCCGTTCCTACGACGACATGGCCCGCACCGGCGAGGAGGTGCGCAAGAAGGGTTTCACCGCCTGCAAGACCAACATCGCCATGGAGGTCGAGGGCAAGCTGCGCGCCTACCGGCCGGGCTTCGTCGTCGGCAAGGGTTTTCCGGAGCGCAACTGGGACGCTTTTATCGCGCGCAGCGCCGCGAAGACCGTGGAAGCCTTCCGGGCGGGCTGCGGGCCCGATGTCGGCATCATGCTCGACACCAACTTCCATTTCCGCACCGAAGGTTTTAGGCGCATCGCCGAAGCCGTGGGGCCGACGGGGCTCACTTGGCTGGAACTCGACGTGCATGACCCCAGGTCGATCGCGCTGATCCGCCGGGACTCGCCGTGTCCGATCGCCTCGGGCGAGACGCTGCTGGAGCGCCGCGACTTCCGGCCCTATTTCGAGAACTACGCCTTCGACACCGCCATCGTCGACGTGATCTGGAACGGCTTCGCCGAGTCGCTGAAGATCGCCTCCCTGGCCGACGTCTACGAGGTGAACGTGGCGCCGCACAATTTCTACGGCCACCTCGCCAGCGCCATCTCGGCGCATTTCTGCGCCGCCGTGCCCAACTTCCGCATCATGGAGATCGACATCGACGGCGTGCCGTGGCGCGACGAGATCGTCGACAACCCACCGGTCTTCGAGAACGGCGACTACCTCCTGCCCAAGGGCCCGGGCTGGGGCGTCGAGCCGAACGAGGCGGCGATGCGCAAGCATCCACCCAAGTCCTACGTGGTGGCGCAATAAGATTGGTCGGGGGCATTCGCGTGACTCCGCTGCACCATGCTGGATTCTCAGTTGCAACGCCGGAGTCGATGAGGCCAACTGCGCGCCGTTGAGTTGGGGGTTTGTTTTGATCGCGGCACGATGCGGTAGGCGCCGGCGTGGCGTGGTCCTGAAGCGTGGCCAGAAGCGGTTGCTGGCGCTGGTTGTGGCTGGCATGGGGTCCCTGGCGGCGACTGTCGCGGCGCCCGCCTGGGCACAGGACACGCGCTGGGATTCTCTTCTTTCCAACTCGAGCTGGTACGTGCCGGTGCCCAACCTGGTCGCCTACACCGGCGGCAACCGTAGCCTGACCAGCAACCCGATTCCGATCGGCGACCAGACGCTGTGGGCGCTGGGCACGGCGAGCCACGGCGTCTTCAGCGGGCAGAGCGAGGCCAGCTTCGCCGTCGGGCAGACGGTCACCACGCCCAGCACCTCCTCGATGCAGGGCATCGTCACCGAGTCGGGCCAGATCAGGATTGCCTTCACCTCGTCCGGCAGCCCGACCATCGTCGGCATCGGCCAGATGCGCGAGATTTCCGGCGTGCCGTTGATGGAAATGCAGATGATCACCGGCTCCTCGCTGCTGGTCACCCACTGGGCCTACATGGCGCCCTACAATCCCGCCGTCTTCACGCCGCCGTCGCCCACCCAGTACGTAACGGCCAACGTCACGTCGCCGCAATGGCGCTGGACCGCCGGCACCACCTGGCGGGTCGCCAGCCAGACGCTGTTCGGCACCGCGGCACCCGGTACCTTCAAGATCACCGACTACAGCAACGGCTACTACTGGGGCATCGGTGCGGCGCCGCAGGGCAGCACGATCGGCAATTTCACCGTCCTGGGCTCAATGACGCCCGAGGGAAACGTGCTGTTCAGCTTTCTGCTGGGCGGCGATTCGTTGAGCAGCCTCTCGGGCCAGATCACCGGCGACGCCACCACCGGTGCCATGGTGCTGCGGCCCTATACCCTGGACGGGACCTTCGGCACGCCCACTCTGGCCGACATCATGCCGGTCTCCGCCATCGCCGCCGGCCAGACCTTCTTCCTGAGCGACGTCGGCTCGACGGTGATCCCGGCCTTCACCGGCGGCACGCTGCAGGTCGACACCGCGGGCGGGACCGCCAACCAGAACTTCGCCGTCGACGGCTCTGCCACCAACCGCCTCGATCAGCGCGGCAACCGCGCGCGGCTGACCGGCGTGCTGTTCGACGCGGTGCCCGGCACGCCGGGCATGCTCATCATCGCCAACAGCGGCGTTGGCGGGCAAATCACCTTCGCCGGCGCCAGCACCTATAGCGGCCTCACCACCATCGAGGCCGGCGCCACGCTCGCGGTCGACGGATCGATCGTCTCGCCGGTCTCGGTCTCCGGCACGCTGCGCGGCATCGGCACCGTGGGCGGCGCCATCACCGTGCAGGCCGGCGGCACGCTGGCGCCGGGCAACAGCCCGGGCACGCTCACCTTCCTGGCGCCGGTCGTCATGGCGCCGGGCAGCACGCTCTCGCTCGACATCGACGGGCCGGGCACGGGTACGGGTGCCGGCAACTACAGCCGTGTGCTGGTGATCGGCGCCGGCAACAGCTTCACCGCCGGTGGCACGCTGCAGCCGGTGCTGCGCGACATCAGAGGCAGCGCCAACAACAATTTCACGCCCGTGCTCGGCCAGCAGTTCGCCGTCGTCTCCGCCCAGGGCGGGGTGCAGGGCAGTTTCGCCGGCCTCGCCCAGCCGGCCGGCCGGCCGTCGGGCACGCGCTTCGACGCGCTCTATGCGCCGTCGTCGGTCACGCTCGTGCTGACGCCGGCCGCCTACGGCAATCTCGGCGCCGCCGGCCTGGCGCAGACTGCCAACCAGACCTCGGTCGGCCAGGCGCTCGACGTCCTGCGCCCCGCCGCCGGCCTGCGACTCTCGGGAATGGCCCAGTCGCTCTTCGCGCCGCTCTACAGCCTGCC
>JAUXST010000396.1 GCA_030679805.1 Reyranella sp.
CGACGGGCGCGTGGTGTCGAACTTCATCGTCCAGGCCCTCAAGGGCGAGGACATCACCATCTACGGCGACGGCATGCAGACCCGCGCCTTCTGCTACGTCGACGATCTGCTCGACGGCTGGCTGCGACTCATGGACCACACGCCCGACGATTTCACCGGACCGGTCAATATCGGCAACCCGGTCGAGACGCCGGTCCGCCATCTCGCGGAGAAGATCATCAAGCTGGTCAACGGTAAGTCGAAGCTCGTCCAGGCCCGGCCGCTGCCGGTCGACGATCCGCTGCAGCGCTGCCCGGATATCTCGCTGGCGCGCGAGAAACTCAAGTGGGAGCCCAAGGTCGCCCTGGACGAAGGCCTGTCGCGGACGATCGCCTATTTCGACGAGCTTCTCAAAAGCAACGAGAAGATGAGCCGCGTCGGCCGCTAGGGCCGACGCGGGATGATTGCCCTACTGTGCTGCGACGGCGCGTGGCAGGGCATTGACGACCGAGGCCTTGCCCGAGGTCATCTCGTCGTAGATCCACTTGTAGGTCTTCTCCATGCCGTCCTCGAGACGGATGGACGGGGCCCAGTTCATCACCTTCTTGATCAGCGTGTTGTCGCTGTTGCGGCCGCGCACGCCCTTCGGCGCATCGAGCTTGTAGCTGCGCTTCAGCTTGACGCCGGCCAGCTTCTCGACGATGTCGACCAGACGGTTGATGCTGACCAGCTCGTCGCTGCCGACGTTCAGCGGCTCGATGATGTCGCTCTCGGCGAGCCTGATGGTGCCGTCGGTGCAGTCGTCGATGTACATGAACGAGCGGGTCTGCTCGCCGTCGCCCCAGATCTCGATCTCGAGCTTGCCCGACAGCTTGGCCTGGATGACCTTACGGCACATCGCGGCCGGTGCCTTCTCGCGGCCACCGTCGTAGGTGCCTTCCGGGCCGTAGACGTTGTGGTAGCGGGCGACGCGGGTGGCGATGCCGTAGTCCTCGCGGTAGTGGCGCGCCATACGCTCGCTGAACAGCTTCTCCCAGCCGTAGCCGTCCTCCGCCAGCGCCGGGTAGGCGTCCTCTTCCTTGAGGGCGGTGACATTGGCGTCGGTCTGCTTGTCGCCGTTGTAGACGCAGGCCGACGACGAATAGAAGAAGCGCTCGACGCCGGCTTCCTTGGCCGCCACCAGCATGTGGGTGCTGACCAGCACCGACAGCATGCACTCGGCCTTGTGGGTTTCGATGAAGCCCATGCCGCCCATGTCGGCGGCGAGGTTGTAGATCATCCGGGCGTCCTTGGCGGCGACGCGGCAAGGCTCGAGCAGCGACAGGTCGCCGACCTGGTTTTCCACGCCGGGCGTCTTCTGATACCACTCGTTGAGCGGCTTGACGTCGACGGCCCGGATCTTGGTGTGGCCCCGCTGCTGCAGGACGCCGACCAGATGGCCGCCGATGAAACCACCGGCACCGGTGACGACCACGAGATCATTCTTGGACATAAAGCAGCCTTTCAATCGACGCGAGGGGGCGTTTTAACCGACTTTTCAACGAGTTGCGAGACGAGCTGCTGGATCTCTCGGTAGCGCACGTCCGGCGGCTCGACCCCATTGCCGGTGCCCTTATGATCGAGGCTGGGCAGGGATAGGCGCGCAAGCCAGCGTTTGCTCGCCTGACGCTTCCCCGTCAAGTCGTTGAAAGGTCGCATCTATACTGCAATATTACTGAAGGGCTGGTCTCGCTTATGCACTTGTTACGTCTCGACTTGGAACTGGCCGGATCTGAAAGGCACTTCGGATGACTTACATCCTCGGACTGAACGCCTTTCATGCCGACGCTGCGGCCTGCCTGGTGAAGGATGGCGAACTCATCGCCGCCGTCGAGGAGGAGCGTTTCCGGCGGATCAAGCACTGGGGCGGCTTTCCCAGCGAATCGATCCGATACTGCCTGGCCGAAGCCGGCATCGAGCTGGGCGACGTCGATCATGTCGCGGTCAACAGCGACAATCGGGCGAACCGCTGGCGCAAACTGGCCTACGTGCTGACGTCGGGCGTCAGTCCCGGTTACGTGCTGAGCCGGCTGCGCCAGCGCGGCGAGCGTGCGGACATCGCGGGCAACCTCAAGCGTGATCTGCCGGAGCAGGAATTCCGCGGCACCGTCCATGCCGTCGAGCATCACCTCTGCCATCTCGCCTCGGCGTTCCTGGTTTCGCCCTACGACAAGGCGGTCGCGGTCTCGGTGGATGGTTTCGGCGACTTTTCCTCGGCGGCATGGGGGTTGGGGCAGGGCGGCAGCCTGCAGGTCGACGGCCGAGTCTACTTCCCGCATTCGCTGGGCGTCTTCTACGAGGCGATGACGCAGTTCATCGGCTTCCCGCACTACGGCGATGAATACAAGGTGATGGGCCTCGCACCCTATGGTGAGCCGCGCTACGTCGAGCAGATGGAGCAGGTCGTCCGGCTCAAGGACGACGGCAGCTTCGCCCTCGACCTGCGTTATTTCCGTCACGCCTCGGGCGAGGGCGCCAACTATTCGGTGAAGGAAGGCCTTCCCTCGGGGGGGCGCCTGTGGAGCGATGCGCTGACGGGCCTGCTCGGTCCAGCGCGCGATCCCGCGGCACCGCTGGAAGACCGCCACCGCGACATCGCCCGATCGGCGCAGGTGACTTACGAGAACGCCTTCTTCCATCTGCTCGACGCCTTGCACCGGCGCTACGACACCGACGCCGTCGTGCTGGCGGGCGGCTGCGCCTACAACTCCGTCGCCAACGGCAAGGTCCTCGAACGCTCGCCCTTCAAGAAGCTTTATGTCCAGTCGGCCGGCGGCGACGCCGGCGGCGCCATCGGCGCTGCCTTCGAGACCTGGCACCGGCTGTCCGGGCCGGCGGTGAAGCGCCACTTCGTCATGGATCATGCCTACTGGGGGCCGTCGGCGACGCCGGATCAGATTGCAGTGGCGATCGGCGCGCGGCGCACGGATTTCGATGCCGCGGGCTGCACCATCGAGCGGGTCGGCGACGAGGCCGCGCTCTGCCGCCGGACGGCGCAGGCGATTTCCGACGGCAAGGTGATCGGCTGGTTCCAGGGCCGGCTGGAGTGGGGGCCCCGCGCGCTCGGCAACCGCTCGATCCTGGGCGATC
>JAUXST010000534.1 GCA_030679805.1 Reyranella sp.
CTCTGCGAGTGCCCTATACAAAGTGGAGAGCTCTGCGAATCGCTGCGCGTGTGCACCGAAGAAGCTCATGAACGGGCAGAAAATTGCAAAGGCTAGAACAGATAGAAGAATGACCAATGGTGTGTTGTCGACGGTCAACGCTGCTTGCTGGGCACGACCTACGGCATTCGCAAGCTCTAGTTTTGCTGCCTCAATTGGCCCTATGTGTTTTTGAACTCTCTCAAGGATATCCATCCATTTGGGCACTAAGGAATATTCTTTATCTTTCAGTGCCTTCAGCACGACAGGGAAAAGCTTGGTCCCAAGGTCGTAGCCAGAGATTTTCGCCGGGGTCAGCTCTTTTAAGGATGCAATTTCTTCGTCGGCTTTCTTGGGAAGATTTAGGGCCGCAAGATCCGGTTTGATTGTCTCAAGTATCTTGACGTATTCCGTTCGAATCGAGTCTGCCGATGTTTTTATCCTTTCATCTCTGTCCGCTTGGGACCAAAGCATGGATGTCCACACGATGGCTGTTGTTATGGCGACCCATGCAACAGCTGAAACCAACGACATGAATACGTTGCGCCGAGCGGCCCATTCGCAAGAGACCGCTCTCTCCTTGAGTATGGACGGGTCTTGGCTTGGCTCCACTGCCGGCAGCGGACGTCCCATCGTATTGCTCCATCAGCTCGCTACTCATCCCACGTCACGCATTGGCCGCACTATAGAATCGCAACTGCAGGATGCATAGCGCGGTCGCGAGCCCGTGCTGGGGGAAGGGGATCAAGAGAGCTAAGCGCACCAAGGGGCGCTGTTGCACACAGGGTTCTGTGACCAACCTGCCTCCAGCAGATCGCCTCCGAGAGATGTCGGCTTAGGCTTGAGCGAACCTCAGGCGCGCAGCTTAGAGTGCAATAATCTTCGCCTGGTGCATGCTGAAGTGACGCTGCCTCCAGATCGAGGGTGAGAAGATTTTAGGCAGGGTACTTGCAGGTTCAGCAGGAAAATGCTATAAATTTTGATAGGCTGGCGCTTAAATTGTGCCGGCTTTCATGTCCACCGGAACGCTCGCGACAGACGGTTTGCGTGGTCCACGCACGTTCAATCGCGTGGGGACTTCCGGGATTCCCATCCGGCCGAGCCGCGGGCACCCGTGGCACAGCTCGTCAGGGGGCGATCGGGCAGCCGGATCAACGACTTGGCCCCGAATTTTGGCACAGGCAGCGGGACACCGCGTGGCACAACGAGGTGTGCCGGAAAACAGCCTACTTTAGGGCTCGGGGGAGGTGGCTGAGCCGGTCTCGTAGAGGCGGTCGAGATCGCCGTCGTCGTAGACGTATTCGGTCGAGCAGAACTCGCACTTCACCGCGACCAGGCCGCGGCTGTCGCGCAGGTCGGTGAGTTCCTCGCGCTTGATGGACTTCAGCACACCGTCGATGCGCTCGCGGCTGCAGCGGCAGCGCGCCTGGAAGGGCCGGCGCTCGAACAGGCGCGCGCCCTCGGCATGGAACAGGCGGAAGAGCAGGGTCTGGCCGGGCAGGGCGAGGTCCAGCATCTCCTTCTCGGTGGCCGAGGCCATCAGGATGACGGCCTTGCGCCAGTCGTCCTCGCGCTGCTCGGGGTCGGCATCGAGGCGGCCGGCGTCGAACTCGGGCATCTGCTGGACCATCAGTGCCGACGCCCGCCAGTGTCCGCCGTCCTCGGTCTCGTCGCGGCGGGCGGTGATCTTTATGCCGGTCGGGAGCTGCTCGGACTGGCGGAAGTAGATGTGGGCGCAGTCGGCCAGCGTGGCGCCCTCGAGCGGCACGACGCCCTGGTAGCGCTCGCTGTGCTGGCCCTGGTCGACGGTGAAGGCGAGGCGGCCCTGGCCGAACAGCTTCGGCACGTAGCCATCGGGTGCATCGTGGTTGCCGGTGCCCAGCGCCACGGCGAGCTTCCAGGAATCGAACTGGGCATAGCCGCGCAACGCGCCGTCGCTGGTGAGGTCGGCGACGAGCAGCCGGATTGGGCCGTCGCCGCTGATCTGCAGGGTGAAGATGCCGTCGTATTTCAGCGACGTCGCGAGCGCCGCGCACAGCGTCAT
>JAUXST010000409.1 GCA_030679805.1 Reyranella sp.
TGGGGGCCGTCGTCGGCATGGTGCTGCTGGCGCCGGCCGCGCTCGCCTTCGTCGTCGACCGGCTGGTCCAGCGCAAGCAGGTGGCGCTGCTCACTGCCCGCGCCGTGCCGCTGATCCCCAAGCCCAAGTTCGGCCGCGACCTCTTCTTCACGGGGTTCTGCACCCTGGTATCGGCCGGCATTCTCGCCATCCTCGGCATGGCTGCCTGGGGCTCGCTGATAAAATATTGGCCGTACAATCTCAGTCTGACTCTGGGCAATTACGAGTTCGCCAACTTCGATGCCAACGGTTGGGAATCCTACTTCAACTCGCTGCGCATGGCGGCGGGCACGGCGATCGCCGGCACGGCGCTGATGTTCGTGGGCGCCTGGCTGAACGAGAAGACCCGGGGCTTCGGCGCGGTGCGCGGCATCGTCCAGCTGCTCGCCTTTCTGCCGATGGCCGTGCCCGGCATCGTGCTGGGGCTAGGCTACATCTTCTTCTTCAACGCGCCGAACAACCCGCTCAACTTTCTCTACGCCACCATGGCGATCCTGGTGATCAACACGGTGGCGCACTTCTATACGGTGGGCCATCTCACGGCGACGACGGCGCTGAAGCAGATCGACCCCGAGTTCGAATCGGTCTCGGCCTCGCTGAAAGTACCGATCTGGAAGACCTTCGGCCGCGTGACGGCGCCGATCTGCCTGCCGGCCATCCTCGACATCGCGATCTACCTGTTCGTAAACGCCATGACGACGGTGTCGTCGGTGATCTTCCTCTACGCCCCCGACACCAAGCTCGCCTCGGTGGCGGCAGTGAACATCGAGGAGGCCGGCACCACGGCGGCCGCGGCAGCGCTCTGCCTGGTGATCGTGGTGACGTCGGCGACCGTGAAGGCACTGCACCTCCTGGCCGACCGCTTCCTGCTCGGTCGCCTGCAGGCCTGGCGGAGACGCTGAGCGACTGGGAGAGAGCCATGCAGATCGATCAATTCGCCGTCGCGGCAGGCCATGTCGTCGAACTGGTCGGCGTGGTCGTGCTGGTCGCCGGCGCCGCGCTCGCCTGCGGCGTGTTCCTGCTCCGGCTGACACGGCGGACGCCGTTTCAGGACGCCTATCAGGAACTGCGCGCCGACCTCGGCCGCGCCATCCTGCTCGGCCTCGAATTCCTGGTGATCGCCGACATCATCGGCACGGTCGCCGTCGAACCGACCCTGCAGAACCTGGGCGTGCTCGCGGTCATCGTGGCGATCCGCACGCTGCTCAGCTTCGCGCTGGAGCTCGAGGTGAGCGGGCGCTGGCCCTGGCAGCGGAACCGGGAAGGGACGAACGGGAAAAGCCCATGAAGCAGCTCCGCATTCCCGCCGTCTACATGCGTGGCGGCACCAGCAAAGGCGTGTTCTTCCTCGCCCACGACCTGCCGTCCGATCCGGCGGCGCGCGACCGGATCCTGCTGCGGGTGATCGGCAGCCCCGACCGCTACGGCAAGCACACCGACGGCATGGGTGGCGCCACGTCCAGCACCAGCAAGGTCGTGATCATCTCGAAGTCCGAGCGCGCCGGCTGCGACGTCGACTATCGCTTCGGCCAGGTGGCGATCGACGCGCCGGTCATCGACTGGTCGGGCAATTGCGGCAACCTCAGCGCCGCCGTCGGCCCGTTTGCGCTCAGCCTGGGTCTGGTCGAGGGGCCTGCCGACGGCACCGCGACGGTGAACATCTGGCAGGCCAACATCGCGAAGAAGATCGTCAACCACGTGCCCATGCAGGGTGGCGAAGTGCAGGAGCTGGGCGGCTTCGAGCTGGACGGTGTGGCGTTCCCGGCGGCCGAGGTGAAGGTCGAGTTCCTCGATCCCGCGGCGGACGAGGAGGGCGGTGGCGCCGGCAGCGCGATGTTTCCCACTGGCCGCCGCATCGACGCGCTCGACGTGCCGGGGGTCGGCAGGATCGAGGCGACGCTGATCAACGCCGGCAATCCCACGATCTTCGTCGATGCGGCAATGCTCGGCCTCAAGGGTACGGAACTCCAGGGCGACATCAACGGCGACAAGGCGATGCTGATGCGTGCAGAGGCTGTGCGCGCACTGGGTGCCGTCGCCATGGGCCTTGTCGCGACACCCGAGGAGGCGACGGCCAAACGGCCGCATACGCCCAAGCTCGCGTTCGTCGCCAGGCCCGCGCCCTACACGGCATCGGACGGCAAGCGTATCGAGGCAGGATCGATCGACCTGCTGGCCCGCATCTTCTCCATGGGCGTGCTGCATCACGCCATGACCGGCACCGGCGCCGTCGCCATTGCGGCCGCTGCGGCCATACCCGGGACGATCGTCAACCGCGTGGCGCCGGCCGGGGCCGAGGGCCGCGTGAGCTTCGGCCATCCCTCGGGAACGCTCAGCGTCGGCGCCGAAGCGCGCGAGCAGGGCGGGCAATGGACGGTGAGCAAGGTGATGATGAGCCGCTCTGCCCGCCGCCTGATGGAGGGTTGGGTCCGCGTGTCGGAGGCATGAGCGCAGTCCGGGCAAAACACCAGGCGAACAGTCCGGCACCGTCGGCAGTCGCCCGCTAAAGTTGGAACGCTCGTTAGTACTGGGGCCGCCGCAGCCGTCATCGTCAGCACAGCCGCCGCCGCCGCCGCGCTTTGCGTCGTGATGATGGCGACCTCGGCCGCGGCCAACGTGCCGCACCTCGTGGCCGACCGCTTCATGCCTGCCTGCCTGTAGGCCCGGCGCCGCCGCTGAGAGGGCGGGCACCGGCAGCGGTGACCGGGCGCCTCAGAAGTCGAGGTCCTGCTGCGAGAACGGTCGGCCGGGCTTCTTGCCGAGGATCGTCCGCAAAACGTCGTTCATCGTGTCGGGGTCGTTGTCGAAGCCGCCATGTGTGGTGCTCTTCGACCTCGGGCTATCCCGGTCGGCATACCAGATCGTCAGCGGGTCCTCCGCCAGCTTCGCGTTCTTGTGAAACATCGCCATGCCGAGCAGCGGCACGGATCGCTTCGACGAATTTGGCTCGAAGGCATTCGAGACCAAATAGAGTAGAGACTTGTTGTAGGCGGGCGTCACCTGGTCGGCTTGCTCGGCCTTGTCGTCGAGGCAGTAGACCGTCAGCTTGTCGAGCTTTACGGGCGCGGTAGCGCCGGTGCCGAGACGGGACCTCAGCTTTTCCTTGTAGAAGTCGATCGTGCAGGCCGGTGCCATCAGCGAGCAGCTGTCGACTGTCATGCCGGGCGCCACCCGATCGAGGGCGTCGAGCAAGTGGCCGATCAGGATGGCGCCGGTCGAATGGCCGACCAGATGGATCGGCAGCTTCTTCCCCGCCAGCTTTTCGGCAAAGAGCTGCAAGGCCTTCTCGCCGTCACGGCCTGGCTTGAACGGCAGTTCCGCATCGGCCTTCATCTCCCGCCACAGCTTGGTGCCGATTCCGCCGATCGCCTTCTCGATGAGTTCGTCGGTGAGGTCGAGCAGGCCGCCGGTGCGCTCGGTGATCTTGGCCCCGCGTCCGGTAATGACGTCCTTGAGCGTTTCCAGCAGGCCGGTGTCGTAGAACACGCTGTAGGGATAGATGCCGTTTGCCGTGAGGACCTCGGTCATCGCCGAGGTGCGGATGGCGGCCTCCTCGGGCGTGTTCAATCCGCCATGGGCATAAAACGCCAATTGTCCGTATTTGTCCGAAGCCCCGAGGAGAGCGGCCGTCTCCGCGACGTCCTTCTCGGTGCTCCAGTAGGGTTGCGTCACCGAGAAGTTCCCATTCTGGACATGAACGAAATGACCGGCGATGTCCCGGCGGGGTGGCGCGGCGCGCTTGGCGCCGGAAAGCTCGGTCGCGCGCGTGGTCCGATCGCGCTTGACGCCGAGGCCGAAGGCTGTCGGCGCGGGCACGGCGAGCTGCAACACCCAGGCGTCCTCGATGTTCGCGGCCCAATCCCTGTATGACCAGTGCGCAAGGCCGCCGGTGCCCCAGCGCCTGCCCCACGAATTCTGAACCCAGAAACCCTCGGCATCGTAGCCGACGATGGCGAAGGCATGAAGCTGGGCGCCGACCTTCGGGTCGATGCGGCCCTTGACCGGGTCGTCCCACCCGGCATGGACCGCCGCCGACGCGTAGATCACGCCGGTCTCGCTGATCGCGGCGTGGTAGTCGGGGAGGCTGGGACGCAGGCGATAGTAGGCGCCCAGTGCCGTCTCGCGCGCATCCTTCGCCGCCTCGAGCGTGAGGTCGGACTGCTTGCCTGTTCGCCAGAGGTCCGTGTGGCAGGCGCCGGCATTGTAGAAGCCGCGCAACGCGCCGCGAAGGCTCGAGCCGTCGTCGTAGTTCTCGCCGGGCCATTCGTCGTGGCGCCGGGCCATACGGAAGAGCATATGGGGGCTGACCCGCCGGCGTGGCGCGCTCGCTTGCTTCGAGCGTCCCGTGGCGTCACGGAGCAGGAGATTTATGACGGCGGCCAGGGCGAAGCCGGTGCACGCGCCTTCTTCTCCCTGGTTCAGGATTTCGAGGTCGCGCGTCGGCGCTAGGCTGGCCGGCAAGGCGCTGAGGGTGGGTTCGTAGATCCGGTCGCGGATGTCCGGTACGTCGCGCAGAACGTCGTATTTGCGACCGCGGATGCTCTTCTTGAGCGTCTTCCGCAGCGGCTTGATTGACCGGATTGTCTTCGCCATGGAACCTCCCCTTGCCCGGTCTCCGCCGGTCGACAACAGAAGGTAGAGTACACGAGGAGTATTTCCACATGTCAATGTCGGTGACGCGGCGCCGTGGCGATTGTGGCGCGCTGCTTTGACAAGGCCGCGACCCGGTCTGTAGCATCAGCCATTCCGCCCAGGCGCGTGAATTGCAATAGTCAGACCAAGTGTAGCGTACTGCTCCGCGTGAATTGGAAATTTCACAGTTGGGAGACGCGAACGATGACCACAATTAAGCGACGCAAGTTCACGAAGGCAGCGGTCGGCGGGATTGCCGCGACGGCTGCGGTGACGACGATGGCGGCGCCTGCGATCTCGCAGGGCCGGCAGGAATGGCGCATGGTGACGAGCTGGCCGAAGATGTTTCCGGGCGGCGGCACCGCGGCGGACCGCTTCGCCAAGAACATCAGCGAAGTGACTGGCGGACGTCTCACCATCAAGGTGTTCGCCGCCGGCGAGCTGGTGCCGGCGTTCGAGGCGTTCGACGCCGTGCAGCGCGGCACCGCCGACGTCATGCATTCAACGCCCTACTACTGGCAGAACAAGGCAAAGATCCTCAGCGTCTTCACCACCGTGCCGTTCGGCATGACCAACTACGAGACCGTGGCGTGGCTGCGCTATGGCGGTGGCCAGGCGCTGTGGGACGAGGCTTACGCCCAGTTTGGCTTGAAAGGCTTCGCCGCCGGCTCGACCAGCGTGCAGATGGCCGGCTGGTTTAACAAGGAGATCAAGTCGGCGGCCGACGTCAAGGGACTAAAGATGCGCATCCCGGGCCTCGGTGGCGAGGCACTGCGGCGGCTGGGCGCCACCATCGTCAACCTGCCGGTGGGCGAGATTTTCGGCGCCCTGCAGTCCGGTGCCATCGACGCCACCGAGTGGGTCGGCCCGTGGCAGGATATGGCGGCGGGTTTCTACAAGGTGACGAAGTATTACTACTGGCCG
>JAUXST010000410.1 GCA_030679805.1 Reyranella sp.
CCGAGGATCGACGCCACGGCCTTCGATCCCTTAGCCGTCAGCATCGATTTTATGCCGGCCAGGATCTTGTCGCTGGGCGCGTGGCCCTCCGCCGTGGCGACCTTGCAGCTCTCGTCCAGCGTCTCGGCCACGATGGCAGCCCCATCTTCGGTCTCCATGATGTCGCCAATGGTGCCGCGCATGGAGGCGCACATGCCGGCGATCGTGGCCAGCATGATCCACTTGTCCCAGAGATCCTGGTCGATGTTGGGGTTGATGCCGCCCTCGATGCCGGCCTTCCTGCAGGCCGCGTCGAGTTCCGTGAGCGTGGTGCGCGCGGGCTTGCCGTCGCGCTCGCCGAAAGACACGCCTGACGCGCCCGAATGCAGGATCTCGCCGTTGGGGCCCAGCATGCCGGAGATGCGGGCCAGCCCACCGGCCACCTTCTCAGGCCCGAATTTCTTGTCCAACGTGGCGAAGTGCGCGTGGCCGTTCAGCATGGGCACGATGGTCGTCTTCGCGCCGATCGCCGGTGCGATCGAGTCCATCGCCGAGTCGAGGTCGTAGGCTTTGCAGGCCAACACCACGACGTCATACGGTCCGCCCTCTATGGTTCCATTGGGGCCGCCCCCGGTCACGACCTTGACCGGCAGGACCGCATCGCCCTTCGGGCTTTTCACGACCAGTCCGTCCTTCCGCACCTTCTCGGCGCGCTTCTCGCGCAGCAGGAAGGTGACGTCCGCGCCGGACTGATGCAGGCGTGCGCCCCAATAGCCGCCGACCGCACCGGCACCGAGAATGAGGATCTTCACGCTTTTTTCTCCGCCTTGTTCCGCTCCGCCACCCAGTCGGCGAGCCATGTCGCGAGGTCGTCGGTCTGGTGGTGGATATGGTCGAGATTGATGTCGGCCGCGCGCTTCACGCTCTCGTCGGTGCGGATCCACACCGTGCGCATGCCCATGTCGGCCGCGGGCTTGAGATTGACCGCGATGTCGTCGGCAAACGCGGCCCGTGTCGGGTCAACGTTGTGCTGCTTCACCAGCTTTTCGTAGATCTGCTTGTGCGGCTTGGGCCAGTACTCGCCGGCCACGATGTCGAAGATCGCCTCGAAATGATGCGCCACGCCCAGCCGCTCCATGACGCGCTCGGCATGCGGCACGTCGCCGGCGGTGAAGATGATCTTGCGGCCCGGCAGCGCCTTCAGCGATGCCTCCAGCGCCGGGTTGGCCTCGACCGGCGAATAGTCGATGTCATGGACGTAGTCGAGATAGTGCGTCGGGTCGACGCCGTGCAGGGTCATCATGCCCCGCATCGAGGTGCCGTGGTCGCGCCAGTATGCCTTCTGCACGACCCGCGCCTCTTCCGGCGTTACCTTCAGCCAATCCGAGATATAGCGGCCGATGCGCACGTCGATCTGGGCGAACAGGTTGCAGCGCGCCGGATAGAGCGTGTTGTCGAGGTCGAACAGCCAGACATCTGGATCGTAAAGGGGAGGCATGGAGGCTGGATTAACGGGCAGTCGTGCGCTTGTCGAGCCGGCGGCTTATAAAGGAGCCAATGGATGCCCTGACGATCGTGCTTCTGGCGGCCATCGCGCTGCTGATCCTGGTGCTGGTGCTGGCACTCACCCGCCGCGGCAGCGGCGAGGCCGAAGCCATGCGCCAGCAGCTCGCCCTGGCGCTCAGCCAGCAGGCCGAGACCGTCCAGCGGGTCGAACGTTCGCTGCGCGAGCAGGAGCAGGCGCTGGGCAAGGTGGTCGCCGAGCGACTCGATCGCACCGAGAAGGCGACCGGCCAGATCGTCACCGACCTGCGCGAACGGCTGGTTCGCATCGACGAGGCGCAGAAGAAGATTGGCGAACTCAGTACCCAGGTCGTAAGCCTGCAAGAGGTGCTGTCCAACAAGCAGGCCCGCGGCGCCTTCGGCGAGGTGCAGCTGAACGATCTGGTGCAGAACGCCCTGCCGCCCTCGGCCTACGAATTTCAGTCGACCCTGTCATCGGGCGTGCGCGTCGACTGCCTGCTCAAGCTACCCAATCCGCCGGGCTCGATCGCCATCGACGCCAAGTTCCCGCTGGAAAGTTATAGCGCGCTGCGTGCCGTGGCCGCCGGCGACACGGCGGCCCTGGCCATAGCCCAGCGCAGCTTCCAGCAGGCGATCCGCAAGCACATCGGCGACATCCGCTCCAAGTACATCGTCTCCGGCGAGACCGCCGAATCGGCACTGATGTTCCTGCCCTCGGAGGCGGTCTATGCCGAGCTGCACGCCAACTTCACCGGCCTGGTCGAAGAATCCTACCGCGCCCGCGTCTGGATCGTGTCGCCCACCACCATGATGGCGACGCTGAACACCGTACGCGCCGTGCTGAAGGATGTGCGCATGCGCGAGCAGGCGGGCGAGATCCAGAAGACCGTCGGGCTGCTGCTCGACGACGTGAAGCGGCTCGACGAGCGGGTCGAGAAGCTGAAGTCCCACTTCGCCATGACTGAGAAAGACCTGCGCGAGGTCGACATTTCGGCCGACCGCATCACCAAGCGCGGCCAGCGCATTCTCGAAGTCGATCTCGGTGAGGAACCCGCCGCGTTGCCGCCGAAGGTCTAGAAGGGAAGGTCGTCATGAGTTCATCCGGCGCCAGCCTCACTGTCCTGAAGGCTCTGGCTCAGGCTTTCAACGACCACGATCTCGACCGCATCATGGACTTCTTCGCCGACGACGCCGTCCTGGAAATGCCGCGCGGACCCGATCCATGGGGTCGGCGTTATGTCGGCCTTGCCGCCATCCGCGAAGGCCTGCGCGCTCGTTTTGCCGGCTTGCCGGACGTTCACTACGGAAACGACAGCCACTACCTCGACGGCGACATGGGTATTTCACAATGGACCGTGACGGGAACGACGCCGATCGGCGAGCGCGTCGAAGCGCGAGGCTGCGATTTCTACAGTTTCCGCGGCGGCAAGATCACCAAGAAGGACTCGTTCTGGAAGATCGTCGAAAAGTAGGCGTTCCTTAGCCCCAGGGACCGCGGCGCCGCGCCTGCGGACCCATGGCCCACGGGCCGTTCGCCGGCGTCACGGGCCTGACCTGTGCCGGGCCCCGTGCCTGTCCTGCCATCGCTTGCAGGCGCGCGATGCGCTCTTCCATCGGCGGATGGGTCGAGAATAGGCTGGCCATGCCGCCGGCCGAAAGCGGGTTGGCGATATACATGTGCGCGGTCGCCGGATTGGCTTCGACGGCCCGGTTGGGGATTTGCTGCGTGCCGGCGTGCAGCTTGGCCAGCGCCGAGGCGAGCCACAGCGGCTGGCCGGAGATTTCCGCGCCCATGCGGTCGGCCTCGTATTCGCGGCCGCGGCTGATCGCCATCTGCACAAGGCCAGCGGCGAGCGGCGCCAGGATCATGGCAGCGATGGCCACGA
>JAUXST010000418.1 GCA_030679805.1 Reyranella sp.
GCCAAGGCGGTCGTCGACGGCATCGCGGAGGCGCGCGGCATCGATCCGGCCGGCATCAACAACGTATGGAAGGCGCTCGCCCGCCACCCCGATGTCATGGAGCGCTTCGCGGCCGAAATGAAATCGGTGATGGCGCCGGGCAAGCTCGACGGTCTCACCAAGGAGCTGATCTACCTTGCCGTGTCGGTCGCCAACCAGTGCGACTACTGCATCAATTCGCACGGCTACATGGCGCGCCAGAAGGGCATGACCGAGGAGATCTACGGCGAGTTCATGGCTGTCGTGCTTGCGGCGCAGAAGGGCAACAAGATCGCGACGGGGTATCGTGTCCCGATCGATGCCGCGTTCGAGGAGAAATGACGTGAGTTCTGGAACGACCCAAATGGTCTGGGATGCCAACCTCTACCTGAAGTTCTCCGACCATCGCGTGCGGCCGGCCCTCGATCTGATGGGTCGCCTCGATCCGACCAACGGCGCGCGGCCGGGCCATGCGATCTACGATCTCGGCTGTGGCGCCGGCAACATCTCGCGCATCCTCGCCGAGCGCTTCCCTATGGCGGAGATCGTCGGCATCGATTCGTCGGAGGAGATGCTGGCCAAGGCACGCGCGCAGACGGCCGACAGCTGCGTGACTTTTGCCCACCTTACATTCATGAGGGGCGACCTTGCGCATTTCAAGCCGGGCAAGCCGCCGGGCATCCTCTACAGCAATGCCGCCTATCATTGGCTCGAGGGCCATATCGACATGTTCCCCGGCTTGATGGGGCTGCTGCCGTCGGGCGGCCAGCTCGCCATCCAGATGCCACGCAACCACGAAGCGCCCTCGCATGCGCTGATGCGCACGGCGGCTGAGGCGGGGCCGTGGCGCGACAAGCTCGCCCACGTGCGCACGATCCGCCCGGTGCTCGAGCCGGCGCGCTACTACGATGTGCTGAAACCGCTCTGCTCTGACCTCGAGATCTGGGAGACGATCTATCAGCAGCCGCTCACCGGCAAGGATCCGGTGGCGCAGTTCACCGCCGGTACCGGGCTGCGCCCATTCCTCGACCTGCTGCAGGAACCGGAGCGGACGCAATACTACGAGGCCTACGCCAGCCTGCTCGCCAAGGCCTATCCGATGCGCGCCGACGGCATCACGATCTTTCCCTTCCGCCGGCTGTTCATCGTGGCGCGCCGCGCATGAAGCTGCGCCGCCTGCTCGCCGCTCTGGCGGTGCTGCTGGCGGTCTGCCGCGCGCAGGCTGGTCTGGCGGCGCCGCAGGCAATGGTGGCGGCCGCGCATCCCCTGGCTGTCGAAGCCGGGCTGGAAGTGCTTCGGCGCGGGGGATCCGCTGTCGATGCCGCGATCGCCGCGCAGATGGTGCTGGGTGTCGTCGAACCGCAGGCCTCGGGAATCGGCGGCGGCGGCTTCCTCCTGCACTACGACGGTGCGACGCACGCCATCACGGCCTACGACGGCCGCGAAACAGCGCCGGCCGGCGCCACGCCTACGATGTTCCTCGACTCCAATGGCAAGCCCCTCGGCTATTTCGGCGCCGTTGCTTCCGGTATTTCCGTCGGCGTGCCCGGTGCCTTGGCGATGCTGGAACTTGCCCACAAGGAGCATGGCAAGCTCGCGTGGCGCGACCTGTTCGCGCCGGCCATCGCCGCGGCGCGCGACGGCTTTGCCGTACCGCCGCGGCTCGCGGCCTGGCTGAGCCGCATTCCGGGACTGCGCGAAGAACCCGGCATCCGCGCGGTCTATTTCAATGCCGATGGGTCACCCCGGAAGGCGGGCGAGCGCATCGCCAATCCCGATCTCGCCGAGACGATGCACCTGATCGCCGATCAAGGTCCGGACGCCTTCTATCGAGGGGCGATTGCCGCCGAGATGGCGGACCGCGTGCGCGGCCACGCGAGGCCCGGCACGCTCTCGCTCGCCGATCTCGCCGACTATCGGCCGATCAAGCGGGATGCGCTGTGCGGGCCTTATCGCCTCTGGGTGGTCTGCGGCATGCCGCCACCTTCCTCGGGCGGCATCGCGACCCTGCAGGTGCTGGCGCTGCTCGAACTCTTCGAGATCTGGCGCGACACGGCCGGCGACCTGCGCTCGGTCCATCTCATCGCCGAGGCGAGCCGGCTCGCCTTCGCCGACCGCGACCGCTACGTCGCCGATCCGGCTTTCGTGAAGGTGCCGATGGCGGGGCTTCTGTCACCCGCTTACCTTGCCGAGCGCCGCAAGCTGATGTCGCCGAACCGCAGCATGGGCAAGGTCGGTCCTGGCATGCCGCCGGGCTATGTCGAGCGCGGCACCAGCCACATGAGCATCGTCGACCGCTGGGGCAACGCCGTGAGCTTCACCACCACCATCGAAGCGCCGTTCGGCGCCCAGATCATGGTGCGCGGCTTCCTGCTCAACAACGAGCTCACCGATTTCTCGCCGCGGTCCGAGGCCGACGGCAAGCCAATCGCCAACCGGGTCGAACCGGGCAAGCGGCCGCGCTCGTCGATGTCGCCGACGCTGGTCCTCGACCGCGACAACAGGCTGGTGGCAGCCCTGGGCTCGGCGGGTGGGTCGCGCATCATCGGCGATACGCTCCAGGCGCTGGTCGGCATGCTCGACTGGAACCTCTCGGTTTCTGCAGCCATCGCGCTGCCACGTGTGATCAACGCCAACGGCACGACGGAACTGGAGGCGGGCACGTCGCTGGCCGGCCTGGCGGACGGCTTGCGCGCCATGGGCCATCAAGTACAAGTCCGCGGGCATGAGGGCGGCCTCACCGGCATTCGCCGGGTAGGCGACGGTTGGGAGGGCGGTGCCGATCCCCGTCGCGATGGCGTCGCCCGGGGAGAATAGAGTGGCCGCGAAGAAACTGCCGAGTGTCCTGCTGCGTGCCGGCGAGGACCGCCGCGTCCGGTCGGGCCATCCCTGGGCCTTCTCCAACGAGATCTTGATGGATCCCGAGACCAAGGCGCTGCCGCCCGGTTCGCTCGTGATCCTGCGCACGCCGGGGGGCGAGGCGCTGGGCGTCGCCACCTTCAATCCGCACTCGCTGATTGCGGCACGCCTGCTGACCTCGAATCCCGAGGCGATTATCGATGCCCTGTTCTTCGGCCGTCGCCTGGCCAACGCCGTGGCCCTTCGCGATCGGCTGGTCGGCGTCCCCTACTATCGCCTGATCCATGCCGAGGCCGACGGCCTGCCGGGCGTGATCATCGATCGCTTCGGCGATGCGGTGGTCATGCAGGTGAATTCGATGGGCATGGAGCATCTGACGCCCGTTCTGCTCGAGGCTATCGAGGCGGAACTGTCGCCGCGCGTGATCGTGCTCAAGAACGATTCGCCGGTGCGCGAACTCGAAGGCCTGAAGCGCGAGACGACGATCGCCAAGGGCGAGCTCGACGGTCCGATCGAGCTGATCGAGAACGACGCGCGCTTCGTGGCCGATCTGTCGGGTGGCCAGAAGACCGGCTGGTTCTACGACCAGCGCGACAATCGCCGCTTCATGGCACGCTTCGCCAAGGACGCCCGCGTGCTCGACGCCTATTGCTACAGCGGCGGCTTCGGCGTGCTCGCGGCCAAGCATGGCGCGAAGTCGGTGATGTGCCTCGACCGCTCGCAACCCGCGCTCGAGTCGGCCACCAAGGCGGCGGCCCTCAACGGCGTCAGCGACATCGTGACCTTCCGGAAAGGCGAGGTCTTCGAGACGCTGGAGAAGCTCGGCCCCGACGGCCGCAATTTCGATGTCGTGATCTGCGATCCGCCGGCGTTCGTGAAGAGCCGCAAGGACATCAAGGTGGGCGTGCAGGGCTATCGCAAGATGGTGCGCCTGGCGGCCCCCCTGGTCGCGCCGGGCGGCTTCCTGTTCGTGGCGTCGTGTTCGCATCTGGTTGAACCGCCGCTGTTTGCCGAACAGGTGCGGCGCGGCTTGCGCGATGCCGGCAAGAGCGGGCGCATCCTGCGCAGCGCCGGGGCGGCGCTGGACCATCCGGTGCATCCCGGCCTGCCCGAGACGGCCTACCTCAAGGCGATGACCCTGCAGATCGACTGACCATGCTGAGCGTCTGCCCGCGTGGTGCGCGGCGTCCACAATGCCGCGACGCTTGGGGCCGCGCGCAGCTGGCTCGACGTGTTCGGCCGCCGCTAGAGGCTTTCAGGTTTGGAGTCGGAATCTTTATCTTCCCCTGCGCGGAGTCCGCGCGGGGAAGTGCCCTCGTCTTACGAGGGCGATGGGGTGAAGCCCCCTCTGCCCCTCCGAGGCACCTCCTCCGAGGCGAGGAGGAGACTGATTCTACTTCGATCGGACAGCCGCTAGGCCTCGGGGAACGGCACGAACGTGCCGCGTGCGGGGTCGTAGGCCCTGACCGCGCCGGTCTCGATCTCGTAGACCCAGCCATGGATCGCTAGATGGCCGTCGGCCAGCGCCCGCTGCACGGCGGGATGGGTCGCCAGATGCTCCATTTGCACCAGGACGTTGAGTTCCGTGAGACGCCTCAGACGCTCCTCTTCGTCGGCGCCCGGGGCCTCGGCACCGAGACGCCGCCGCGCCTCGTCGCCATAACGCAGCCAGCGCGCCACCGCCGGCATGTCGGCCACGGCTTCGGGATGGAG
>JAUXST010000426.1 GCA_030679805.1 Reyranella sp.
GCATGTCGCTCTTTCCATACACACCGTGTACGAAAAGACCGCGACCCGGTCAACGGGGTTTGTCAGGCCGATTCGGCGAACAATTCGCGCCCGATCAGCATGCGCCGAATCTCGCTGGTGCCGGCGCCGATTTCGTAGAGCATGGCGTCGCGCAGCAGGCGGCCGGTCGGATAGTCGTTGATGTAGCCGTTGCCGCCCAGGAGCTGGATGGCGTCGAGCGCCACCATGGTGGCCTTCTCCGCGGCGTAGAGAATCGCTCCCGCCGAATCCTTGCGCGTCGTCTGCCCGCGATCGCAAGCCTTGGCGACGGCATAGACGTATGACTTGCAGGCATTCATCGTCGTGTACATGTCGGCGAGCTTGCCCTGGACCAGCTGGAAGGTGCCGATCGGCTGCCCGAACTGCTGGCGCTCATGGACGTAGGGCACGACGATATCCATGGCCGACTGCATGATGCCGAGCGGGCCTGCCGCCAGCACCGCGCGCTCGTAGTCGAGCCCGCTCATGAGGACATTCACGCCCTTGCCCACCGGGCCCAAAACGTTTTCCTCGGGAATCTCACAATCCTCGAACACCAGCTCGCCGGTCGACGAGCCACGCATGCCCATCTTGTCGAGTTTCTGCGCCACCTTGAAACCCTTGCGGTCGGTCTCGACGATGAAGGTCGTGATGCCGCGCGGCCCGGCATTCGGATCGGTCTTGGCGTAGACAACAACGACCTGCGCATCGGGACTGTTGGTGATCCACATCTTCGTGCCATTCAGCACGTAGCGATCGCCCTTCTTATCGGCGCGCAGCTTCATGGAGACGACGTCGGAGCCGGCGCCGGACTCGCTCATCGCCAAGCTGCCGACGTGCTCGCCGGAGATCAGCTTTGGCAGGAAGCGGCGCTTCTGCTCGTCATTGCCGTTACGGCTGATCTGGTTGACGCAGAGGTTGGAATGCGCGCCGTAGCTCAGCCCCACCGCCGCCGAAGCGCGGCTGAGTTCCTCGACCGCCACGACATGCTCAAGATAGCCGAGACCTGAGCCGCCATATTCCTCTGCGACCGTGATGCCATGCAGGCCGAGATCGCCCATCTTGGGCCATAGCTCGCGCGGGAAGCGGTCGGTCTTGTCGAGCTCCGCGGCGATCGGCGCCACTTCGGTCGAGGCGAAGCGCTGAACCTGGTCGCGGAGCGCGTCGGCTGTTTCTCCCAGGCCGAAGTCGAAGGCTGGCATGGCATTGGGGATCATGATCGTGATTTACCTGTTGCGGTTCTGTTCGGTCACTAGGGTACGCGCGTCGTCTTGATGTTGATGCGGACCAACTTCCATTCGGCGTCCGACGGAATGAAATCCAGTTCGAAAACCACGCGCGCAGGCTCGGTCGGGAAGAATCCCTTCACGATCAGCTTGCCGTTGTCATCGATCATCGGCGCCGGCTCGTACGTGGGCTTCATCGCTGCGATGATGTCGATATCAATATCCTTTTCGGCGAACTCCTTGAAGGTCTCCTTGAGCTTTTCCGGCGAAAATTGCTGACGGAACGGCTTGGAGAGCTTGGCATGGAAGACCATGTAGTTGCCCGTCACGTTGGCATCGTTGAACGACAGCAGCGAACTCTTCACCAAGGCCTCGAGGCCGCGCTCCGTCGGCAGCTTGTTCTGCGCATGTGCCACCGGCGCGGCAAGCGACAGGACGAGCATGGCGACAAGGCGGGCGATCACTTGCATGGGCTCTTCTCCCGACAGGCACGATAGCCCGTCGGCATGCCGAAGCGAAGCCGTCTGCGATCACGCGCCGCCGCGCATGACCATTGCCGAGGCCTGCCGCATCTCCTCGCCGAGCCACGCCTTGAGGCGCGGTTCGGCGCAGCCGGCGCGCGCTGCAGCAATGCGTGCAAGCTGCGGCGCGCGCAGTTCGCGCTTGATCGTGGCAAAAGCCTGCGGCGGCAGCATCGCATGGCGCTGAGCCCGGGCGACGGCACGTTCGAGCAGATCCGGCAGCGGCACGCGTTCATCGAAGACGGCGAGCGCCTCGGGACCGACTGCGTCGAGGGTTTCGCCAAGCAGGATCAGCCGACGTGCCGTGGCCGACGACAGTTCGCTCCGGGCGACGTCGAGCGCGGCCACCGGATAGGTGACGCCGACGCGGACTTCCGCGAGAGCCGCCTGCAGCGGGACATCGGCCACGATCCGCCAGTCGGCACACAGCGCCAGGATAAGCCCCCCGGCAATGGCATGCCCGTTGACCGCGGCGACAAGCGGCTTCGACCAAGCGTAAAGCGTCCCGAAGCAGGCATTGAGCGCATCGACAAGGCGCCGTCGCCCCGCGCGGTCGAGATCGGGCACGGTCTTGAGATCGAGGCCTGCCGAAAAGGCCCGACCTTCGCCCGTGATCACCGCCGCGCGCACGGCGCGATCGGCTTCGAGGCCTTCGAACAAGGCCGCCATTTCCTCCAGCATGCCGGCGTCCATGGCATTCATCGGTGGGCGGGCGAGCCTGACGATGGCGATCCCATCGGTCCGCAGCGAAAGGCGCAGGGTGCTGTTCATGGCGCAGAAGGTAGTCGGCAATTGAAAATAGAGAAAATCGATTGTTTCTCTATTTGATATAGTCATTATCTATCTTATGAATTTGGTGTTTGTTCGCTATTTCCTGGCTGTTGCGGACACCTCGAACTTCACGGTCGCCGCCGAGCATTGCCACGTCACCCAGCCGACTCTGTCGGCCGGGATCGTCCGCCTCGAAGAGGAAGTCGGCGCCCGGCTGTTCGATCGCGGTCGACGATCCAGCCTGACCGCGGCGGGTCACCGCCTGCTGCCGCATGCGCGCGCCATGATCGAGGCCTGGCGCCTCGCCCGGGCCGAATCGCGATCGAGCAAGCGGCAGAGGTTGCTGCGGATCGCCATCGGCTCGACGGTCCCGATCGCCGCCGCCATGAACTGGCTCGCAGCGGCGCAGCAGCGCGCGGACTTCGAGGTCGAGGTCTCGGAAGGAACGGCGGATGTGGTCATGGATCAGTGGCGACGCGGGCGCTGCAATGTCGCCCTGTTCCCGGTCCGCTCACCCCTGACAGCGGCCACGGCAATTTCGCTCTGGCGCGAGCCCTATGTCCTGGCCGCCGCCGCCAATCACCGGATCGCCACGCGCGACCGCTGGTCGGTCAAGGATCTCGCCGACACACCGTTCGTTCTCAGGGCCGCCTGCGAGGCCCACGACGAGGCCCAGCGCCTGTTCGCGGCCGCGGGGATACGCCCGCGCGCGGTGCTCAGGTCGGCCGACGAGGAACGGTGCGCCGCCGCGGTCCTCGCCGGCCTAGGCGTCAGTTTGATGCCCCGATCGCTGCTGCCTCAGGGCCTCGCCGCCGCGACAGTCCGCGAAGTGACCCTCGACCGCCGCGTGATGCTGGCCTGGAGAGAGGATGCCGACAGCGACGTCATCGCAACGCTGCGCGAAACCGCCCTCGGCCATTCGTGGCCCGGCGGAACGGCCAGCGGCGACGATCGCCTGGCCTTTGCGCGCTAAAGCAGGAAGACGGTCGCCAGTCCGAGAAAAGCCAGGAAGCCGATCACATCGGTCACGGTCGTCAGGAACACGGTCGACGAAACCGCCGGATCGACGCCGAATTTCTGCAGCCCCAGCGGGATCAATGTACCGGCCAGTGCCGCGGCCAGCAGATTGCAGATCATGGCCGCTCCGATCACGGCGCCAAGTCGCCAGTCGCCATACCAGGCGACGACCGCAGCCCCCATGATCAACGCGAAGACCAAGCCGTTGAGTCCGCCCACCGCAGCTTCCTTGGCAACGAAGCGCAGCGCGTTGGCCGCCGTCAGCTCGCCCATGGCGAGCGCACGCACTGCCACCGTCACGGTCTGGGTACCGGCATTGCCGCCCATCGACGCCACGATCGGCATCAGGACGGCGAGCGCCACGATCTTCTCGATGGCGCCCTCGAATTGGCCGATCACGAAGGACGCAAGCACCGCCGTAGCCAGATTCAATGTGAGCCAGACCGCGCGCAGCCGCGCCGTACGGACGGTATCGGCGTGCATGTCGTCGATGCCGACGCCACCCATCTTCAGGAGGTCTTCCTCGGCCTCCTCGTCGATCACGTCGACCACGTCGTCGACCATGATCACGCCCAGCAGCCGACCGTCTACATCGACGACCGGGCAGGACACGAGGTTCTTGTCGCGGAACACGTGGGCAACTTCCGCCTGATCGGAGGCCGCCGGCACCGAGGGGATATCAGGATCGACGATATCGAGGACCGGCACCGGCCGCTTGGTCCGCAGCATCTTGCCGAGCGGTACGGCGCCGCGCAGTCGGCCGGCCGCATCGACGACGAAGATGTCGTAGACGTCGTCCGGCAGGTCAGTGGCTTCGCGGCAATGGTCGATGACTTCGCCCACGGTCCAGCTGTCCGGCACCTTGACCAGCGAGCGCTGCATGAGGCGCCCGGCGGTGTCGTCGGGATAGGCCAGCGCGCTTTCGATGTCGGCGCGTTCATCGGCCGGCAGCTCGGCCAGGACCTCGCGGCGCTCCGTCTCGGTCAGATCCTCGAGAAGGTTCGCCGCGTCGTCGGTTTCAAGCTCGTGGGCGGCAGCGGCGATGTCCTTGCTGTCGAGTTGGTCGAGGACGTCCTCGAGAACCTCCTCGTCCAGCTCGGTCAGGGCCTCGGGGTCGAGGTCGCGCTTGAGGATGCCGACGAGCTTGTCGCGCTGGGCCTCGGACACCTGCTCGAGCACCGACGCCTGACCGGTCGCGCTGAGGTCCGCCAGGAGCGCCCTGACATCGTCCGCCCGATCCTCGGCGAGTGCCGCCTCGACGCGCCGGATCAGTTCCGGCGGAACCTCGTCGAGGACGTCCGCCTCGGAGTTCATCCGCGCGCCTCGGCGAGACGCTGGGCTTCGACGACGGCAAGGGCGGTCATGTTGAGAATGCCGCGGGCGGTCACCGAGGGTGTCAGCACATGCGCCGGCAACGCGGTGCCCAGCAGCATCGGTCCGATATGCAAGCCGTCGGCCGCGGTCTTGAGCAGATTGAAGCCGATATTGGCGGCATCGAGTGACGGGCAGACCACCAGATTGGCCGCCGCCTTCAGTTTCGAACGCGGAAAGACATTGTCGCGGACATCGGCGTCGAGGGCGGCGTCGCCATGCATCTCGCCATCGACTTCGAGCGTCGGGGCGCGCTGGTGCAGCAGTTTCACGGCCGCCGCCATCTTGCGCGCCGAGGGATGGTCGGAGCTGCCGAAGCTCGAATGCGACAGCAGTGCCACCTTGGGCTGGATGCCGAACCGCAGCACCTCGTCGGCCGCCAGCAAGGTGATGTCGGCCAGGGTCTCGGCGTCGGGATCGTTGTTGACGTAGGTGTCGGCGATGAACAGCGACCGGGTCGGCATGACCAGCAGGCTGAGGCCCGCCATATGCTTCACGCCTTCGCGCATGCCGATCACGTCGCGCACATGATTGAAGTGGGTGCGGAAGCGGCCGTAGGCGCCGGCGATCATGGCGTCGGCGTCGCCCAGCTTCACAGCAAGGGCTGCGATCAGGGTCGGGCTGGAACGCACGAGATTGCGCGCCGTCGGCTCGGTGACGCCACGCCGCTCCATCAGCTCGTGATAGACACCCCAGTAGCGATCGTAGCGCGGATCGCTCGACGGATCGACCAGCTCGACATCGGTGCCCGGCCGGAAACGCAGGCCCAGGCGCTCGGCGCGATGGCGGATGATTTCAGGACGTCCGATCAGGATGGGCCGGGCGATGCCCTCATCGAGGATGATCTGCACAGCCCGCAACACGCGGTCATCCTCGCCCGCGCTGAAGATCACCCGCTTCGGCGCGTTGCGTGCCTGCTCGAACACCGGCCTCATGACCAGGCCGGATTTGAAGACGAACTGGCTGAGTTGCTGGCGGTAGGCCTCGAAATCGGCGATCGGCCGGGTCGCGACGCCGCTGTCCATCGCAGCCTTCGCCACGGCCGGCGCCAGCTCGACGATCAGGCGCGGATCGAACGGCTTGGGAATGATCTGCTCGGGACCGAAGCCTCCGCTGTGCTCGCCGAAGGCGCGAGCCACGACTTCGGATGGCTCCTTGCGCGCAAGTTCCGCCAGCGCCCGCACGCAGGCGATCTTCATCTCGTCGTTCACGGTCGTGGCGCCGACATCGAGCGCGCCGCGGAAAATGTAGGGGAAGCAGAGGACGTTATTCACCTGGTTGGGATAGTCGCTGCGACCGGTCGCCATGATGGCGTCGCTGCGAACGGCGGCCACGTCTTCCGGCGTGATCTCGGGATCGGGATTGGCGAGCGCGAAGATAAGCGGTTTGGCAGCCATCTTGGCCACCATGTCCTGCTTCAGCACGCCGGCCGCCGACAGGCCGAGGAAAATGTCCGCCCCGCCGATCACATCACCCAGGGTACGGGCCGTCGTATCGCGGGCGTAACGCTCCTTCCACGG
>JAUXST010000435.1 GCA_030679805.1 Reyranella sp.
GTGCCGGTGCCGGGCGCGAAGGCAGGGTCGAGGCCATCGACGTCGAAGCTCACATAGGCCGGCCCGCTGCCGATCACACGGCGGGCCTCGGCGATCACCTTGTCGACACCCAGGTCGAAATATTCCTCGATGGTGATCACCCGCATGCCCTGGTCGAGCGCCCACTGGTTGTCGTCGCGCTTGTAGAGCGAGCCGCGGATGCCGATCTGCACCACGCGCCTGGGGTCCAGCAGCCCCTCCTCGACGGCGCGGCGGAACGGCGTGCCGTGGGTGTATTTGTAGCCGCCGAAATAGGTGTCCCAGGTGTCGCTGTGGGCATCGAAATGCACCATGCCGAGCGGCCGCGCCTTGTCGGCGATGGCGCGCATGATCGGCAGCGTGATCAGATGGTCGCCCCCCGCCGACAGCGGCACCGTGCCCGCGGCATGGATCCTGGCGAAGTGCTTCTCGATCCGCTCCAGCGAATCGTCGAGGCTGGCGGGATTGACCGGCGCATCGCCGATGTCGCCGCACTTGGCCAATTCGTAGGGCGCCACGCCCGTCACGTGATGGACGCGGCGCATCATGGTCGAAAGATCGCGCATCTGGCGCGGGCCATGCCGCGCGCCCGGGCGGTTCGTCGTACCGCCGTCCCACGGCACGCCCACCATGCCGATCTCGACCTCGGCGGGGTCGCGAAACAGCGGCAGGCGCATGAAGGTGGCGACATCGCCGAAGCGCGGAACGACGGTGCCGGAGACAGGTTGGGGAAAGTCGGTCATGCCTTGAGGAGAGCCTTGCGCGCCGTCACGAATTCCTCGACCGCGGCCACGAAGCGGTCGCCTTCCGCGTCACCGATCATGATGTTCAGCGCCACGAAGCCGCGCCGCGCGATCCAGATGCCGGCGGCCATCATGTCGAAGAAGAACAGCTCCTTGGCGTCCTGACTGCCCGCCGCGATGTCGGCCGCCGTCCTGATCGGCCGCGCCGTGGCGTGCGCCGTCATCATCGAGCCGATGCCGGAGAACTGGAAGGCCACGTCGTTCCTCTTGCAGATCGCGTTCAGCCGCTCGCGGATCTTCTCGCCGCGGGCGTTCAGCTCCGCCGCGGCGGCGGGCGTATAGACCTCGCCGTAGCCCGCGACGCCCGCCGCCATAGTGAGTGCGTTGTTGTTGAAGGTGCCGGCATGCGGCAGCGAGTCCGCCTTGGTCGGATCGAACAGCTCCATGATGTCGCGCCGGCCGCCGAAGGCGCCGAACGACATGCCGCCGCCGATATATTTGCCGAGCGTCGTCATGTCGGGGATGATGCCGTGCTTCTCCTGCAGGCCGCCCGGCGAGAGGCGCGAGGTCATGACCTCGTCGAAGATCATGGTGATGCCGCGGGCCTTGGTTTCCTCGCGCACCATCCTGAGGAAATCGACGTCGCCCGGCAGGCAGCCGTGGCTGCCCTGCATCGGCTCGAGCAGGACGGCGAACAGCTCCTCGCCATGCTTGGCCAGCAGCGCCCGAGTGCCCTCGACGTCGTTGTAGGGCGCCACGACGTAATCGTAGGGAATGTTCACCGGACTGCCGCCGCTCACGAAATAGAGCACGCCGCCGTGATAGCCGCCGTGGAACACCATGACCTTGGTGGCCTTGGTCCGGCCCTTGCGCTGGGCATAGACCCGTGCCCCGGCCAGCGCCATGACGTTGCCCTCGGTGCCCGAGTTGGTGAAGCGCACCAGGTCGATCGAGGGCATGCGGTCGGCCACCAGCTTGGCGAGCTTGGCCTCGTTGGCGTTGCGGCCGCCGTAGTTCCAGCCGTGGTTCAGCGCCTTGTCGATGGCGGCGCGGATCACCGGGTGCGAGTGGCCGTAGATGCCGGCGGTGTATTCGCCCAGCACGTCGATGTACTCGTGGCCGTCGGCGTCCCACAGGCGGCAACCCTCGCCGCGCACGACGGTCAGCGGAAACGGCGAATTGTGCAGCGTCGTGCGGGTGTTGCCGCCCGGCATCGCCTCGCACGCCTCGTGGTGGCGGCCGAGGCTCTTGGGGTTGGCATCGGCATAGGCCTGGCGCGCTTCGACGAGCGCGGACTGCAGATCCGAATTGACCAAGGCTTGATCGGGCACGTCACTCTCTCCTTCGCTGAACGCCGAGAGTATCACACCACGTTCAGCTCACGGATAGGCCGCCCTGCGGATATGCGTTCATAACCGAAGGGACTGAGATCGATCGTGCGATAGCTGCCATGCACGATCAGCTCGGCAACGGCGCGGCCGACCGCCGGCGACTGCTGCATGCCGTGGCCGGAGAAGCCGGTGGCGAAGATCAGACTCTCGATCCCGGGATGGCGGCCGACGATGCCGTTCTGGTCGAAGGTGTTGTATTCGTAGTAGCCCGCCCACGAATTCACCACCTTGGCCGCTTCGAAGGCCGGCGCCCGCGCGGCCAGCGCCGGCCAGACCATGTCGTCCCATTCGGCGTGCTGAACTTCGAGCGGTGGCTCGGCCGGGTCGTTGCCGTCGGCCGGTGTCGTGCCCGCAAGATAGAAGCGGCCCTCGGGCCGGAACCAGACGCCGGAGGGATCGATGGTCAGGGGAGTAGCGCCCGGCGGCTCGCGGACATCGACCACGAACACCGAGCGCCGCCTGGGCTCGACCGGGAGCGCGATACCGGCGGTCGCCGCCACCTGCCCCGACCACGGCCCCGCCGCCAGCACGA
>JAUXST010000464.1 GCA_030679805.1 Reyranella sp.
GCGGTCAGACCGAGCCGCAGGCCCGCACGACAGCCGCTCGCCGGTGCGGGCAGTTCGCTCGAACGCGAGGGCGCCGAACTCGCCTACGAGACCGTCGACTGGACGCCGGCCGAGGGCGGCAGCCTTACCGAGGCGCTGTACGAAGGCTACGACCTTCAGTCGATCCGGATTGCCGGCGCGCAGCCGCATCCGACGCGGCTCGTGCAATCGGCGGCGATGGCCTCGATCGCGCCGCCCAGACCCAGCTATCGCCCGCACCTGCCGACCAATGTCGTCAGCGACGGCCTGCTGTCCGACGCCCAGCTCGAGAGTGTCGTCTATGCCGGCGAGGCCCATGCTGGCCATCTCGCCGGGTCGTGGGTCGTGGACGAGACCTTCGACAGTGTCTCCGCCGCGCCCGACGATGCCGACAACGCCGTCCGCTTCCGGCGCGGCTGGATGCTGGGCGACGGTACTGGCGCCGGCAAAGGCCGCCAGGTCGCCGGCATCCTTTTGGACAACTGGCTAAAAGGCCGCCGTCGGGCGGTGTGGATCTCGAAGTCCGACAAGCTGATCGAGGATGCCCAGCGCGATTGGTCGGCGCTCGGCATGGAGCGGCTGCTGGTGACGCCGCTTGCCCGCTTCCGCCAGGGCACGCCGATCCGTCTGGCGCAGGGCATCCTTTTTGCCACCTACGCCACGCTACGCACCGACGCGCGCGAGGAAAGGGTTTCGCGGGTCCGCCAGATCGTCGATTGGCTGGGTTCGGACTTCGACGGAGTGATCGTGTTCGACGAGAGCCATGCCATGGCCAATGCCGCTGGCGGCAAGGGAGAACGCGGCGACCAGGCGCCGTCGCAGCAGGGCCGCGCCGGCCTGCGCCTGCAACATGCGCTGCCCAATGCCCGCGTGGTCTATGTCTCGGCCACGGGTGCCACCACGGTGCACAATCTCGCCTATGCCCAGCGGCTCGGCCTGTGGGGTGGCGAGGACTTCCCCTTCGCCACACGCGCCGAGTTCGTCCACGCGATCGAGGCCGGCGGCGTTGCCGCCATGGAGGTGCTTGCTCGAGATCTCAAGGCGCTCGGTCTCTATGCCGCCCGGTCACTGTCGTACGAAGGCGTCGAATACGACTTGCTCGAGCATGCGCTCACGCCGGAACAGGTCCGCATTTACGACGCCTATGCCGGCGCCTTCCAGGTCATCCACAACAATCTCGACGCCGCTCTCCAGGCCGCCAACGTCACCGGCGAGCGCGGGACGCTCAATGCCCAGGCGAAGTCGGCAGCCCGGTCGGCCTTCGAGTCCGCCAAGCAGCGCTTCTTTTCGCACCTGATCACTTCGATGAAGACGCCGACGCTGATCGGGGCGATCGAGCGCGACCTTTTAGCCGGCCATGCCGCCGTCATCCAGATCGTCTCCACCGGCGAGGCCCTGATGGAACGCCGGCTGGCCGACATTCCGACCGAGGACTGGGG
>JAUXST010000538.1 GCA_030679805.1 Reyranella sp.
GCAACCGGCTGGACGCGATCATCAAGTTCGCCAGCCTGGGGCTGGAGTCGATGGGCCGTGTCGTCGACAAGTTCGTGGCCGAACTCGAAGGCCAGCTTGCCGACCGCAAGGTCTTCATCGAACTCAGCGACGGCGCCCGCCTCTGGCTGGCCGAGAAGGGCTACGACAAGACCTTCGGCGCCCGGCCGCTCGGCCGCTTCATCCAGGAGCACATCAAGAAGCCCCTGGCCGAGGAGGTTCTGTTCGGCAAGCTGTCGAACGGCGGCACGGTACGGGTCGAGGTCGAAGGGCAGGGCGATGCCGCCAAGCTCAAATTCGAGTTCCTGCCGCCTGAGCGCGGCGCGTTGCCGCCGGCCAGCCAAGAACCTGTGCTGGCGGAGTGAGCGCCTTCCGGCCGCTCTGGGTCGCCCTGCGCGCCGCGGTGCTCGCCACCGCGGTGTTCTGGGTGAGCCTCTTCATCGTCGACAAGATCGGCTGGCAGGCGCCTTTGGGCCTGACCGAACAGCTGATCTTCTTCGTGATCTTCTTTCTCGGCGTCCTGATGGTCGACAAGAAGTGATGGCTACTCGTTCTCTTTCCTGAACGGCGAGTACTGCATCAACCCCTCGATCTCCTGTTCTACGGCCGGCCGCTCGCGGCTGAGGTAGTCGGCGACGGCACGGCGGAAGGACGGGTCGGGGATCCAGTGCGCGGAGTAGGTCGGCACCGGAAGGTAGCCGCGCTGGATCTTGTGGTCGCCCTGGGCGCCGGCTTCCACGCGCGCGAGGCCGTGGGCCACGGCATAGTCGATCGCCTGATAGTAGCAGGCCTCGAAATGCAGGAAGGCGTGGCTTTCAAGGCAGCCCCAGTAGCGGCCGTAGAGCGTGTCGTCGCCTTTCAGATTGAGCGCGCCACCGACCGGCCGGCCATCGGCCTCGGCCATCACCAGCACCACCTTGTCGGCCATGGTCGAACCCAGGATGTCGAAGAAGGCGCGTGTCAGGTAGGGCGTGCCCCACTTGCGCCCGCCGGTGTCCATGTAGAAGGCGAAGAAGGCGTCCCAGTGCTCCAGCCCGATCTCATCGCCGCTCAGCGCCCGGATGGTCAATCCTTCGCGCCGCACCGCCTCGCGTTCCTTGCGGATTGCCTTGCGCTTGCGTGAGGAAAGGGCGCTCAGGAAATCGTCGAACGTCCGATAGCCGTCGTTGCGCCAATGGAACTGCTGTCCGAGGCGCAGCAGCCAGCCGTGCTCGCCGAAGCGCTTCCACTCGGCCTCGGTGCAGAAAGTGGCGTGCACGGAGCTGATGCCGTTGTCGCCGGCAATCCTGGCCAGCATGTCGATCAGCGCATCGCGCACGCCGTCGGCCAGCGGGCCGGGGCGGGCGAACAGGCGGGGCCCCGGCACCGGCGTGAAGGGGATCGCGGCCTGGAGCTTGGGATAGTAGCGGCCGCCGGCACGCTCGAAGGCCTGCGCCCAGCCGTGATCGAAGACATACTCGCCCTGTGAGTGACCCTTGACGTAGAGGGGTACTGCGCCCAGCAGCCCCTGTTCCAGGTCCTCCGCTAGCAGATATTGCGGCTGCCAGCCGGTGCGCCGGCCGACGGACTTCGAGTCTTCCAATGCCTTCAGAAAACGATAGCTCAGGAACGGATTGCCGCCCGATCCCGGCGCCAACGCGCAGGCATCCCACTGGAGCGGGTCGACCGCGGCGAGTGTTTCGACGACACGCAGGCCGATCGTCGGAGCGTCATCCGGCATGGCCTGAGCATAGCGCGAATCGTGCCAGCACGAGCCCAAATCCGCGCCGGGCAGCTATTCCGCAGGCTTGTGCGTCCGCGCCTGATCGTCGGCCGACCGGCGGAAGTGCTTCCGGCTCCAGGCGCCGACGCGGTCGATGTAGACCAGGACGATCGGCACCACGACCAGGGTGAGCAGGGTCGAGCTGATCAGGCCGCCGATCACCGCATGCGCCATCGGCGCGCGCTGGCTGGCGCCTTCGCCGAGGCCGAGGGCGAGCGGCATCATGCCGAACACCATGGCAAGCGTGGTCATCAGGATCGGCCGCAGCCGGCTCGTCCCGGCCTCGAGCAGGGCCTCGTTGACCGGCACGTCGCGGGCGCGTGCCTGGTTGAAGAAATCGACCAGCAGGATGGCGTTCTTGGTGACGAGGCCCATCAACATGATGAAACCGATGGCGCTGAAGATGTTGAGAGTCGTACCGGCGATCAGCAGCCCCAGGAACACGCCGATCAGCGACATTGGCAGAGACATCATGATCGCCAGAGGCTGCAGGAAGCTGCCGAACTGCGAGGCCAGGATCAGATAGATCAGGATGACGGCGAGCAGGAGCGCCTGGCCGGCATAGGCGGCACTTTCGGCCATGTCCTTGGTCGAGCCGCCGAAGACGAAGCGATAGCCCGGCGGCAGCTTGGTCTCGGCCAGGATCTTCTGCAGATCGCTGCTGACTTCGCCGCTCGACCGGCCCGAGACGTTGGCCGTGATCTGGACCTCGCGGTTGAGGTCGCGACGATTGATCTGGGAAGCGCCGACATCGTCGATGATGTCGGCAATCTGGGCGATGTGGACCATCCGCGGCAGGCCGTTCGGCTCGGTGCCGGCGGTGAACCAGATGCGCTGCAGGTCGGCCACGCCGGTGCGCTCGTCGATCGGCAGGCGGACCATGACAGTGTAGTTCTCGCCGTCGGGCGCCCGCCACAGGCTGGTTTCGTCGCCGGCGAACAGCGGCCGCAATGACTGAGCCACTTGGGCCGAGCCGAGGCCGAGATCGGACGCCGCGTCGCGTCGCAGTCGCACCGACAGGACCGGCTTGGCGGCCTTCAGATTGCGGTCGAGGTCGACCATCCCGGGGATGGCGGCGGCGCGCTGCATCACTTCCTGGGACAGCCGGTCGAGCACGGCGGTGTCTGGTCCCTGGAGCGAGAGCTGGAGCTGCTTCTGCACGCCGCCGCCGGGCCCGCCGGGAATGTTGATCGACACCAGGACGCCCGGGATTCCGGCCAGGCGTTCGCGGATCGGTTGGGCAAGCTGCTCGGGTGAACGCTTGCGCTGCTTGATAGGCTTCAGGCGGAGATAGAGGCTCGCCTGGTTCTTGCCATTGGCATAGCCGGTATTGACCGTGCCGTAGGTGTAGTCGACCTCGGGAAATTCCCGCACCGCGGCGTCGACCTGGTTGAGCTTGGCCGTGGTGTACTCGAGCGACGAGCCGACTGGCGTCTCGATGCTCACGACCTGCTCGCCGAGGTCGGCCTGGGGCACGAATTCGAAGCCGATGTACTTCGGCAAGGCGAAGCTCCCGAGGAAGGTGCCGAGCGCGATCAGCAGGGTGAGCTTGGGCCAGCGCAGCGACCAGCCGAGGATCGAGCGATAGACGCGGTTGGCATGGTCCTGGGCGCCATTCACGATGCGCGCGAAGCGGCCGGTGCCGTGCGCTTGCGGGTCATACCAGATGCTGGACAGCATGGGGTCGAGCGTGAAGGATACGAACAGCGAAATCAGCACCGCCGCCGAGACCATCACGCCGAACTGGAAGAAAAAGCGGCCGATAATGCCGCCCATGAAGGCGACCGGCAGGAAGACCGCGACGATGCAGAAGGTGGTCGCAAGCACCGCCAGCCCGATCTCGTTGGTGCCGTCGATCGCCGCCTGGCGGTGGGTCTTGCCGAAGCCGATGTGGCGCATGATGTTCTCGCGCACCACGATGGCGTCGTCGATGAGGATGCCGATGGCGAGGCTGAGCGCCATCAGGGTGAGCACGTTCAGGGTGAATCCGAACGCCGCCATCACCATGAAGGCGCCGAACACGGAAATCGGCAGGGCCAGGCCGGTGATCACCGTGCTGCGCCACGAGTGCAGAAACAGGAACACGATGGCGATCGTGAGCAGGCCGCCCTCGATCATCGTCTGCTGGACGTTGCTGACCGAATTCTGAATGCCGCGGGAGCTGTCGCGCACGATCTCGAGCTTGACGTCGGGCGGCAGGGAGGGTTGCAGCTCGGCCACCGCCCGGCGAACGCCACGGGCGACCTCGATGGTGTTGGAGCCCTGCGTCTTGACCACGTCGATGGCCAGCGCCCGCTCGCCGTTCAGCGTGGCGACGCTCTCCCGCTCCTGCTGGCCGTCGACCACCGTCGCGATCTGGCGCAGATAGACCGGCGCCAGGCCGCGCCGGGCCACGATCAGGTCGGCGAAATGCCCCGGTTCTCCAATGCGGCCGGTGACCTCGATGATGCGGTCGTCGTTGCCGCGCGCGACGTTGCCGGCGGGGAAATTCTGATTCTCGTCCTTGACCGCGCGCATGACGTCGTTGACGCCGACGCGCAGCGAATGCATCCGGCCGGGATCGATCTCGATGTTGATCTGGCGCTTGACGCCGCCGGCGATGGTGGCGCGGCCGACGTCGCGTACGGTCTGGAGGCGCTTGACGATGATCTGGTCGGCGAGCGTGGTCAGGTCGCGGACCGAGCGGATGTCGGAGCGCACGGCGATCGACACGATCGGCTGGTCGTCCGGGTTGAAGCGCTGGATCAGCGGTTCCTTGACCTCGGGCTTGAAGGCGGCGCGGACCTGCTGGACCTTTTCGCGCACGTCCTGCAGGGCGACCGACGACTGAACCGAGAGCTCGAACTCGGCGATGACGATCGAGCGGCCCTCGAGCGAGCGCGATGTCAGCGTCTTGAGGCCGGCGATGGCGTTGACCGATTCCTCGATCTTGCGGCTGATCTCGGTCTCGACCGTCTCGGGCGACGCCCCGGGATACTCGGTGGTGACCACGACGATCGGGAAGTCGACGTTTGGGAACTGGTCGACGCCGAGCTGGCGGTAGGAGAACAGACCCATCACCAGCAGCGCCACCATCATCATGGTGGCGAAGACCGGATTGTCGACCGCGATCTGGGTGAGCTTCATCGCCGCGCCCCTACCTCGTCTCGACGATCTTCACCCTCTGCCCCGCGCGAAGGCCGGGCAGGGGAGCGGACACGATCTGCATGCCCGATTCGAGGCCCTTGACCTCGACCAGCTCGCCCCGTGACCAGGTGCGCACGACGCCGACCGGCTTGCGGACCAGGACGGCGTTTTCGATCGCCAGGACGAACTCGCCCTGGTCGTCCTTGCGCATCGCCGAGACCGGCACGGCGAGTGCGTGATTCTTTTCCTTGACGATCACGGTGCCGGTGCCGAACAGGCCACCGCGCAGCGACTCGTGGCGATCGATGATCTCGACATAGACCGGGATCGAACGTGACCCCACCTGGGTCGTCGGGCTGATCCGGGCGATGCGGCCGTTGAAGACGCGGTCGTCGAAGCCTTCCAGGGTGGCGGTCACCGGCTGGTCGACCTTCAGGCGAACGACGTCGGCGGCCGGCATCTGGGCCGCAATCTCGACGTGACTGGTGTCGAGGAGGGTCATGATCTTGCCGTCGATCGGCAGCGACTCACCCTGGTTGGCGATGCGTTCGCCGACCACCGCGTCGAAGGGGGCCACCACCTGGGCGTCTGCCAGGTTCCGCATCGCCACCTCAAGCTGGGCTTCGGCGACCGCGACCATCGAGGACCTGTTTTCGGCTGTGGCCCGCGCCTGGTCGGCGGCGGACTGTGAGACGATGTTGCGCGAGGCCAGCGACTCCTTGTCCGAGCGATCGCGCGCGGTCCACCGCGCGTCAGCGCGGGCGGCCTCGACCGCGGAGCGGCGTTCGTTGACCTTCGCCTGCAGCTCGGCGACCTCAAAGCGCGCCAGCACCTGGCCCTTGGCGACGTGGTCACCCTCGCGCACCAGCACTTCGGCCAGGCGGCCGGCAACGCGCGACTTGACGATGGTCTGGTCGACGGGCTGCGTCGTGCCGGTGAAGCGCACGACGTCGACCAAGCCACGCGGCTTGATCGTGTGCAGCTCGGCTGGGATCAACTCGATCGTACGGTCGGCGGTCCGGGCGGTCTCGGCGCCGGCAGCCGGCGTCGACACCCCCTTGTTGCTCTGCCACGCAACGGCCCCACCCACGACAACGACGACGACAACGATGGCGCCGATCAAGATCTTGCGGCTGGTGCTCATGGACGGAGCCCCTGAAAAATGAAGTCGAGGTAGGCGGCGTAGAACTGGTCGCTGCCAATCGTGTTGGAGGGATCGTAGGGGGCGAGGGAGCGCTTCCAGACGGAGAACATCGCAAGCGGCTGGGCAATGATGATGGCGGTCGCTTCGACATCTTCGAGCGAGCGGAACTCACCGCGCCCGATGCCGCGTTGCAGCGCCCGGATGAAGAGATTGCGTCCGCGCTGGTCGAAGTGGGCGCAGTAGAAGCGTGCCACGTCGGGGAAATTGCCGGCCTCGGCCAGGATCAGCTTGATCACGCCGCCGGCCGGGCTTTCCTCGAAGGCGCGGAAACCCTGTACGAGTTCGCGCAACAAATCCTCGCTCGAGCCTTCGAAGCGGTCGATCATGTCGGTCGCCTCGGCCAGAGGGCCACCCACCGCCTCGGTGATCACGGCCTTGAAGAGTTCTTCCTTGTTCTTGAAGTAGAGATAGGGGAGGCCCTTGCTGACCGAGGCGGCCTTGGCGACATCCTCGAGCTTGGTGGCGGCGAAGCCGCGCGTGACGAAGAGTTCCAGCGCCGCCCGAGCGATTTCGGAGGCGCGATCTTCCGGCCGGCGGGTCCGGGAGGGGATTGGCGCGATATTGACTGAATGGTCAGTATTCATGTTTCGCTATGTAAAGCGGAACCTGGTCGCCTTCAAGGTGGGCAAATTCGAAGCAGGCAAAAAAAGAGTCCGGCAGACCGAAGTCGCCGGACGCTGTATTCAGTTTCGCCTTTCCACCTCCGCTAGCGGAAGTGTCGCGTTGGCATTGAGCTCGTCTTCTGAAGGTGGCTTCCGGTGGGGCCCATGAGGGCACCCACGCGGAAGCCGAAAGGCGTTTGGTTAGAGGGGCCAAGGTAAACCTTGGCCTACGCCCTTTCCTGTCTACTGCTTCTTCTTCTTAGCAGCCTTCTTCTTAGCAGCCTTTTTCTTAGCAGCCATAACTGTCTCCTATGGTTAGCTGTGAGGTCCCCAACCGCGAGGGCCCCGGCTTACGCGGGTACGCTACGCCACACGCGGTCAACTGCAGCCAGTGGTGCCGCCGCAGGTCGTGCATTTGAGGCACGTCCCGTTGCGAACCATGGTGAAGTTGCCGCACTCCGGACAGGCATCCCCTTCGAAGCCCTTGAACTTCGCCTCGAGGGCGAGGCCAAGGGCGGAAGAGGATGTCTCCCCGATCGCGACGCCGACGACGGCCGCCTGGGCGTTTGATGCCAAGGCGACGGCTGGGCCGTCTGTCAGTCCTGTGGGCACGAGGCCGGCGGCGATCGCTTCGGAGGTGATCGCGACATTGCCGGCCGTTCGGCCATTCAACACATAAAGATTGCTGCGCACGAAACCGACGCTGGCGATCCGGCTGACCGCCGCCGCTGCTGCCTGCGCGGCATCGGTGCCGGGTGACGGCAGTTCGCCCTGAACCTCGCCGCGACCGACGCCATCGGGCCTGAGGTCGGCCTGCTCGACGTGGGCGAGATCGTTGCGTCCGAGATAGGAGATCGCCAGCTCGCGGAAGATGTAGTCGAGCACCGACGTCGACATCTTGATCGCGTCGTTACCCTCGACCATCCCCGACGGCTCGAAGCGCGTGAAGGTATAGGCCTCGACGAACTCTTCGAGCGGCACGCCGTATTGCAGACCGATCGAGATCGCGATGGCGAAATTGTTCATCAGGCTGCGGAACGCCGCGCCCTCCTTGTGCATGTCGACGAATATCTCGCCGACCCGGCCATCTTCGTACTCGCCGGTGCGCAGATAGACTTTGTGCCCGCCGACAATGGCCTTTTGCGTATAGCCCTTGCGGCGCTGCGGCAGCCGTTCGCGGCCGGCGCGCACTTCCCGTTCGACGATCCGCTCCACGATGCGTTCGGCAATGATCGGCGCGCGGGCAGCGGGAGACATTTCGGCGAGATCGTCGTTGGCCGCCCGGTTGTCGCCGAGAGCCATCGCAGAAAGTGGCTGCGAGAGTTTGGAGCCGTCACGATAGAGAGCGTTGGCTTTCAGACCGAGTCTCCACGACATCTCATAGGCCTTGCGGCAATCCTCGACCGTCGCGTCGTTGGGCATGTTGATGGTCTTGGAAATAGCACCCGACACGAACGGCTGAGCTGCAGCCATCATGCGTATATGACTCTCCGCAGACAAGCAGCGCGTGCCATCTCGTCCACAGGCATTCGCACAATCGAACACCGGAAGATGTTCGGGCTTGAGATTCGGCGCGCCCTCTAGGCTCATCGTTCCGCAGGCGTGGATGTTGGCTTGCGCGATGTCGCTCCGGGAGAATCCCAGGCAGGCAAGTACGTCGAGCTTGGGATCGGCGAGCGTGGTGTCGTCCAAACCGAGGACCTCGCGGCAGAACGATTCGCCCAGCGTGTAGCGGGAGAAGGCGAAGCGGATGTCGAAGGCGGTGACGATCGCCTTCTCGACGCGCGCCAGCGTCTCTGCGTCGAAGCCGCGCGCCGTTAAGGTCTCGTGGTTGATCGCCGGCGCGCCTCGGAGGGAGCCGTTCCCGACGGCATAGGCGACGATCCGGGCGATGGCATCGTCGGCGTAGCCCAAGGTCTGCAGCGCCAGCGTGACCGTCTGGTTGATGATCTTGAAATAGCCGCCGCCCGCCAGTTTCTTGAATTTGACCAAGGAAAAGTCGGGTTCGATGCCGGTGGTGTCGCAATCCATTACCAGCCCGATCGTGCCCGTTGGCGCGATGACGGAGACCTGGGCGTTGCGGAAACCGTGGCGTTCGCCGAGTTCCAGGGCGCGGTCCCAGACCCGCTTGGCTGCCGAGACGAGGGGGGCGTCGGGGCAATTGGCGGCGTCCAGCGCAAGAGGGACGATCGACAGGCGCTCGTAGCCGGCCTGCTCGCCATGGGCGGCGCGGCGGTGGTTGCGGATGACCCGGAGCATGGCGTCGCGGTTGGCGGCGAAACCGGGGAAGGGGCCCATGAGCCCGGCTATTTCGGCCGACGTTGCGTAGGCGGCGCCGGTCATGATCGCCGTCACGGTGCCGGCGATCGATCGGCCGCGGGGGCTATCGTAACCAAGGCCGGACGCCATCAGCAGGGCGCCGAGGTTGGCGTATCCGAGGCCGAGTGTGCGGTACTGGTAGGAGAGTTCGGCGATCGTGCGCGAGGGGTACTGCGCCATCATGACGGAGATCTCGAGCACCACCGTCCACAGTCGCGCGGCGTGTTCCAGCGCGCCCACGTCAAGCGAACCGTCGATCTGGCGGAACCGCATCAGGTTCAGCGAGGCCAGGTTGCAGGCCGTATCGTCGAGGAACATGTACTCCGAGCACGGGTTGGAGGCATTGATGCGGCCCGACTCCGGGCAGGTGTGCCAGTCATTGATGGTGGTGTCGTACTGCACGCCCGGGTCGGCGGAATGCCACGCCGCTTCGGCGACGCGATCCCACAGATCGCGCGCGCCCACCGTCTTGACGGTTTTGCCGGTCGTGCGCGCGGTCAGCGACCACTGGCGGTCGGCCTCGACCGCCCGCAGGAAATCGTCGGTGACGCGGACCGAGTTGTTGGCGTTCTGGCCCGATACCGAGATGTAAGCTTCCGACTGCCAGTCGGTGTCGAACGCCGGGAATTCAATGTGGCGATAGCCCTGGCGGGCGAACTGGATAACGCGCTGGATGTAGTTCTCGGGCAGTTCCGCCCGCCGGGCGGCCACGATTTCGCGGCGCAGCTTCGGGCTCTGCTTGGGATCGAACGCTGCCTCACCCTCGACCTCGCCATCGAGGCAGGCACGCATCACGGCATTGAGGTGCCGGCTGGCGAGGCGGGAGCCCGCGACCAGGGCCGCGACCTTCTGCTCTTCCAGCATCTTCCAGGCGATGAAGTCCTCAATATCGGGATGGTCGATGTCGACGGTCACCATCTTGGCGGCACGCCGCGTCGTGCCGCCCGATTTGATGGCGCCGGCCGCGCGGTCGCCGATCTTGAGGAAGGACATCAGACCGGACGACTGGCCACCACCGGACAGGCGTTCGCCTTCGCCGCGCAGGCGCGAGAAGTTGGATCCGGTCCCGGAACCGTACTTGAACAGGCGCGCCTCGCGGACCCACAAGTCCATGATGCCGCCCTCGTTCACCAAGTCGTCGGAGACGCCCTGGATGAAACAGGCGTGCGGCTGCGGGCGTTCGTAGGCCGAATCGGACGGGTAGGCTGCTCCATCGCGGTGGTCGACGTACCAATGGCCCTGGCCCGGGCCGTCGATGCCGTAGGCCCAGTGCAAGCCGGTGTTGAACCACTGTGGCGAATTCGGCGCGCATATCTGAGCCGCCAGCATGTAGCAATGTTCGTCATGGAAGGCGCGAGCGTCATCTTCGCTGTCGAAGTAGCCGCCCTTCCATCCCCAATAGGTCCAGGCGCCGGCCATGCGCTCGAACACTTGGCGGGCGCTGCGCTCGCCGCCGTAGCGTGCGGCTTCGGGCAGTTCGGCAAGGGCGACCTCGTCGGCCTGCGAACGCCACAACCACTCCGGAACGTCGGTCTCGGCGACCTTGAGGAGCCGGGAGGCGATCCCCGCGCGACGGAAATATTTTTGGGCGAGAACATCGGCGGCGACCTGCGACCAGGCGGCTGGTACGTCGATGCCCTTCAGCTGAAAGACGATCGAGCCGTCGGGATTGCGGATTTCGGAGTCGGCAGCACG
>JAUXST010000492.1 GCA_030679805.1 Reyranella sp.
CGGCGCCATGATCGAGTGGACGCTGGAACACCGGACCCAGCAGGGTGTTGTCGCAGACCAGGACGGGCCGGAAGCCACCCTGCTTTTGTCCGGGTGCGGCGCCGATCTCGTCGGCGATCTTCCGCAGCAGCGCGATATCGACCAGCGTGTTGGTCGGGTTGGCCGGCGTTTCGATCATGATGACCGACAGGCGCCCCTTGTCGCGTACCTGGCCGCACGCCTCGGCCGCCGCCGCGCGAACGGCGGACTCGCTGACGCCGTCGACGAAGCCGACCGCGCCGATGCCGAAGCCCGCCATCGTGCGCGACAGCAGCGTTTCCGTCCCGCCGTAGAGCGGCTGGGAATGCAGGATGACGTCGCCGGGCCGGGCGAAGGCCAGGATCGTGGTGGCGATCGCCGACATGCCGGACGAGAATAGCACGCACGACTCGGCGCCTTCGTAGATCGCCAGCCGGTCCTCGACGATCTCGCTGTTGGGATGGTTGAAGCGCGAATAGACGAGACCGGGTCCGGTGCCCGCAGGCGGCTTCCGGCGCCCCGAGGCGTAGTCGAAGAAGTCACGCCCTTCCTCGGCCGAGCCGAACACGAAGGTGGAGGTGAGGAAGACGGGCGGCTTCACCGCGCCCTCCGACAGCTTCGGATCGTAGCCGTAGCTCAGCATCAGCGTCTCGGGCTTGAGCGCATGATTGCCGATATGGGTCTTGGAGGGGCGTGGCGCGACCATGGTGTTTCTCCTGTCGGCGGTTCCGGTGACGCAGGATAGCGCCTGCCTCGACGGCCCGCCTCTTCTGCATCATCCTTGAGACAACAGGATGAAGAGCCAGGGGAGAAGCATGAAGGTCAAAAGCTACGAGATTTTTCGCTGTGACGCGGGCTGGATAAGTTAATCTGCTCTCGAGGGAGGGTAAGCCATGACCACGACCGTCTACTTTGCGACCAACCGTACGGTGAATCACCCCCAGGACCGGCCCAGCAGCTACACCTTCAACATCGTCTCGCCAGTGAAGCCGGAGGCGGTGACATACGGGACGGCTTTCGTCGACAGTGCCAACCTCACCGCCGACACGGTCGGGGCCATCAAATCCATCCAGGATATCCAGGAGGGTGGCTTCAGCCAGACGGCCATCGACGATCTGTCGGCTGGCGGGCGCAATATCCTCGTGTTCATCCACGGCTTCGCCAACAGCTTCGAGAACGCCATCACGCGGGCCGCCTTCAATCGGGAATGGCTCGCGGAATCGGAGGTGGCCGACGCCGACACCGCGGTCGTCGCCTTCAGTTGGCCCTCGCGGGGCCATGTGCTCGAGCCGCCGTTTCCTTCCTTCGCCTATCGGTGGGACCAGACCACGGCCGGCCAGTCGGGCTTTCACCTCATGAGCTTCTTCGCCAACCTTTTGCCGATCCTCGAAGCGGCCCGCGCGCAGGGACGGCGCACGTTCCTGCTGGCGCACAGCATGGGCAACTGGGCGCTGCAGTCGGCGGTGGAGACATGGTTCGCGCACGGCAACGGCGATGCCGACCTGTTCGACGAGGCGCTTCTGGCGGCTCCCGACGAGATGGATACGACGTTCGACTTTGGGCCGTTTGGTCGCCTGAGCGCGCTCGGTCGCCTCGCGCGCCGGATCTCGATCTTCCATAACAGAGGCGACAAGGTTCTGGACGTCCTCAGCGAGACCCTGAACGGATCCAGGCGCCTGGGTCAGGACGGACCGCGGGGGCAAGGCGACATCGGAAAATTTCCACCCGCCACCTACCGCATGGTCGATTGCAGCGGCTTCACCGACTACGTCGCCGATTTTCAGGGATCGCATCAATACTACCGGAGATCGGCCGGCGTTCGCGCGGCCCTGGCAACCGTGATGGCGTCTTAGGGACATGGCATCTTCCGCAAGGCTGGGCGTGCTCACGTAAATGGGCAAACCAGGAGGCGGGACATGTGGATCATGATTGCGGGCCCCTACCGGGCCGGCGGTGGAGCCGCGGATCCGGCGATCCGGGCCGCCAATCTGAGAATTCTCAACGAAGCCGCCGTCGCCCTTCATCGCGCCGGACACATGCCGATCATCGGCGTGAACATGGCGCTGCCCATGATCGAGGCGGCGGGCGGCAGTGACGCGGCCTACGAGGAACTCATGGCGCCGGTGTCGCTCGCGCTCGTCGATCGCTGTGACGCCTGCCTGCGGGTGGGTGGTCCGTCCACGGGAGCGGACGACGAAGTCCGGCGGTTCGAGGCCGCCGGCCGTCCGGTCTACCGCGCACTGGGCGAAATCCTGCCGGCCCGCTGATGCCGGAACGGGCTAAACTCTCGCCGTCCGGTGGCATGGATTGGGGAGTGAACAATGAAGGTCAAGGCATACGAGATTTTCCGCTGTGACGCCGGCTGGCGCACCTTTTCGTTCCTGAAGCTCGTGACCGATACGGGCCCGGTCGGCTGGTCGGAATACAACGAGAGCTTCGGCAGTCCCGGCCTGTCGGGCGTGATCGAGAACCTGATGCCGAGCGTCGTCGGCATGGATCCCATGGACATCGAGCTGGTGAATGCCGTGCTCGCCACCAAGTCTACGCAGTCGCGCGGCGGCGTCGTGCGCCAGGCGATCGCCGCCATCGAGAACGCCCTCTTGGACATCAAGGGCAAGGCGCTGGGCGTGCCGGTCTATCAGCTGTTCGGCGGCAAGCTGCGCGACCGCATCCCCGTCTACTGGTCGCACTGCGGCTCCTACCGCATGCGCAACCCCGACATCTGCGGCACGC
>JAUXST010000494.1 GCA_030679805.1 Reyranella sp.
CCGTGCCCGCCGTAGAAATGCTTGTCGCGGCTGAACATGTGCATCGAGCCGCCCTTGCCCTTGGAATAGCCGCCGCTACGGCCCGTCAGCTCGGCCATCACGCCCTTTGGATCCATGCCGCAGGCCAGCATGTGGCCGTGATCGCGGTAGGAGGTGATGACGGCGTCCTTGTCGCCAATGGTCGACTGCATGCCGACGACGACCGCTTCCTGCCCAATGTAGAGATGGCAGAAGCCGCCGATCAAGCCCATACCGTACAGTTGCCCCGCGCGCTCTTCGAAGCGGCGAATCAGCAGCATGTTTCGGTAGAACGACTTGAGTACCTCGGCGCTCACGCTGTTGTCGCCGGGCCCAGATGGCTTGGGGGGCAACTTCGATTTGGCGGGAAGAGATTCGACCTTCGGCTTCACGGCCGGCTTCGCCATAGCATTCCCCTCGGTAGCCCCACGCCAGCTTATAGCATCGCTCATGCCGATGTAGTTGATCTAGAAGGAAAAAATCAGAATGTCGCCGAGTGCGGCGCAGCATTTGAGCGATTGTTTGCAAACGGACCGACGCGGCGGACAGTTTCTTTCGGCCAACCGCTTTGCGGTCTCTCTTCAACGCGTCGGCGTGAAGATGATCGTGTCGTCCTTGCGTGCAAAATTCAGCAGAACTCGTGCCCGCTCGTCGAGCATGTCCGGATCGAGACTTTGATTGCGCAACGCCGCCACTCGGCGTTCCCAGATTTTTCGCGTCGTCTCTGCCTCGGCGAGGTTTTGCTCGGCGACCAAGACCTCCCGCTGAAGATTCACCATAGCCAGCAGCCCACGATCGCCATTCACGAGGTGGTAGCCGAAATAGCCAAACACCGTGGCGAAGATCACGGGGGCCAAAATCTGTCTGGGTCTCAACAACATATGCGCTATTCCCGAAGCGATAAGGCAACATATGGTGTCGAAAATCAAGGTTTTTCGGCCAATCCGATCCGGACCCGCCTGTTGTGGCGGCCCTTGTTCTCGATTTTGAGGATGCGGACCGGCACCGAACCGCCGGTCGAGGCGAGGTGCGT